>JBBRGL010000088.1:0-9237 GCA_038240675.1 Peptostreptococcales bacterium | reverse complement strand
GATCAACTACGGACTTTTGACACCCTAATCAATCTGCTATTCAGAAGACAGAATCCCTTGCGTTACAATAGGACATTATCGCTTATGGTTCAGACGTAAACTGTTTTGTAGAAAGAAAGTGATGACAACAGGATTTTAGGTGTTAAAATAGAGAAAGCGTTGTTTCTATTCTTGTTGATTGACTCAAGAAACAGAAATTTGAAAATAGACGCACTATTCTTGTGTCTAGAGGAGGTGAAATATGGATTCCGGTAGTTTTTTTGCAATATTTTTGATGTTTGTAGTATCGTGTGCGATTTTATACGGTGTCGTAAGGGCAGCAGTTGTTAAAGGAATGAAAGAGTACTATGAAGAAAAAACATTTTTGGATTCTAAATCAAAAAAAGATGTGGATTTATCCGATTTGAAATAGCTTATATAGCGCTTTGTTTTCCCTTCATTCTTTCGGGGTATATTAAAAAGAATATCTAACAGGAGGTTTTTTTATGAATTCCATAAAGGTCAAGCACAGTCTCAGCCGCAGTATCCTTTCCATTTTTATTGTGATCATTATTCTTTCACAGCTCATTGTAGGTACAGGTACGGCGCTTCAAGTCACACGCACTTTTATTGATAATCAAAAGAAAGAAGTCAGCTATCTCAGCGGACAGATTGGCATTTCAGTTGAAAACTACTTAACTGGCTTTGAAACCATTGTACAGGCCTTAGCCAATCAAGAAGCGCTGAAAACCATCAAGTCAAATCCGGCTTCAGAAGCGACTTTGTTGAAAATTTTGGACACCTTTGTCACCACAAATCCCGATATTCTCTACTTGTATCTTGGCGTGGATGATAAGCGCATGCTCATGAAACCAAATGATGATCTTGGTGCGGATTACGATCCGACAAGCCGCGATTGGTACAAAGCAGCCAAAGATGCGGGTAAGTTTATATGGACGGATCCCTACTTCGATGAAACTGTCGGCGACAAAGGTGCTATGGTCATTACAGCCTGTCAGCCCGTCTTTGACAGCAACAAGAAATTCATCGGTGTCATTGCTGCAGACATCGCCTTAAGTACTTTGAATGCACAGACAAAAGGCATCAACATAGGCCAAAAAGGATATCCCATTATTGTCGATGGCAATAACATTATTATGGCTCACCGCACCCCCGAAAATATTGGTAAGGAACTGGTGACCAAAGAAATCAAAGATGCCATCGCAAACAATTTAAGTGGCGTCGAATACGCTTACAAAGAAAACGGCCGTAGCCTTAAAAAATATGCTGCTATTTCTCGACTGACTAAAGTCAATTGGTCTGTAGTTTCAACACTTTACTATGATGAAATTCAAAAGGAAATCAATAAAATTATTCTTTTGATCATTGGCGCCTCTATTTTTGCACTGGTGATCGCAGTCATTCTCATCTTACTGTTTACGAAACGCTTTAACAAAAACATCCAAAAGCTTGTTCGTTCCATGCAACAAGCACGCACTGGTGATTTAAGCGTCTTGTCTCAGGTTGGGTCAAAAGATGAAATTGGGATTTTGAGCATCTATTTTGACGATACCCTCAAAGACTTAAGCTCCTTGATTTTAAACATTAAAGACGTTTCAACCCAATTATCCTTATCCTCACAAAACCTAGCCGCCACCAGTGAAGAGGTCAGTGCCTCGGCTGATGAAGTGGCAAGAACCGTCGATGATATCGCAAAAGGTGCTCACGATCAAGCCTTAGATGCAGAAAAGGGAGCCGTTATCGCCAAGTCCCTGTCCGATAAATTTGATGAACTCAATCTCTACACAAAAAACATGCTTGGCTCAGCAGAACGCACTGGCGCCGCCTATTCAGATGGCGTGAAATCCGTCAAAGCCCTTGAAGACCGCAACACAGAATCCATAAGTGCCAACAACAGTATTGAGAAAGTCATTTTGCAACTCAATGACAGAACCCTTGAAATTGGCGCTATCTTAGATACCATTTCCGCCATATCCGTACAAACAAACCTTCTTGCCTTAAATGCTTCTATTGAAGCGGCAAGAGCAGGCGAACACGGCCGTGGATTTGCAGTTGTCGCTGATGAAATTCGAAAATTGGCTGAACAGTCCTCAAAAGCTGCTGAACAAGTCAAAGGCATCGTCGTCAACATCCAAAAAGATGGCACTGAGTCTGTCAACAGTATGACAACCCTTAAAAGTATCTCTGTCAAGCAAGATGAAGCCGTCAAGTTGGTTATTTCAGCCTTTGAAACCATTCGACTGGCTTACGAACAAATTTCAACCAATATCCACTCTATCGGCAAATCAGTCAGTGCTGTCAATCAAGACAAAGAAATGATTGTCGGTAGCATCGAAAATATTTCTGCCGTCTCAGAAGAGACTGCCGCCGCCGCAGAAGAAGTCACCGCTTCTATGGACCAACAAACTTACGCCGTGGAAGAAGTTGCAAAAGCAGCACAAGATTTGAATCAAATCTCAATTCATTTGAATTCAGAAATCAGTAAATTCACCATTGAATAATATGAAAACCCCCAGATTCGCTTGCGAATCTGGGGGTTTTCATTTGATGGATCAACTTTTCTTAATCTTTCTTCGAAGTGGCGACGTTTAATGCGTACTAAATTTACTTAAATTCGCAAATCCCTGTTGCTACGGCCTTGGGGAAATCAACTTTGCCAACAAGTTCCGCTAGATTCATATAGTTTTTACCGATCATCCACTGCTCAAGTCCTTCCAGTACTTCCATGGTCACCCTTGGATTTGTGAAATTTGCAGTGCCGATGGAGATGGCAGATGCACCAGCCAGTATAAACTCGATGGCATCTTTGAAATTTGAGATGCCTCCCATGCCAATCACTGGGATTTTGACTACACTTGACGCTTCAAAAACCATTCGAAGAGCCACAGGCTTCACCGCTGGGCCACTCATGCCGCCAATGCCGCGGGCTAAAATAGGCTTTCGACTTTCGATGTCAATGGCCATACCGGTCAAGGTATTGATGAGCGACAGACAGTCCGCACCGCCAGCTTCAGCGGCCATGGCAATTTCTTTGATATCTTTCACATTTGGGCTCAGCTTCACCATAAGGTGCTTATCCGTTGAATCCCGCACAGCTTTGGTCACCTTGTAGACCATATCTGGATCTGTACCAAAGGCCATACCCCCAGATTTCACGTTAGGACAAGAGATATTCAGCTCTAAGGAATGGATCCCCTGGACAGAAGCTTTCTCTGCTATGCGGCAGTATTCCTCTAAAGAGTTGCCGTTGATGTTGGCGATGACTGCCAAATCATATTCCCTTAGAAACGGCAGTTCATTTTTGATAAAATAATCGATCCCTGGATTTTGAAGGCCTACAGAATTCAGCATCCCCATTGGGGTCTCCGCCACCCGAGGTGTAGGGTTACCAAGGCGTGGTTCAAGGGTGATGCCTTTGACCATAATGCCACCAAGGCGGTTTAAGTCGATGTATTCACCATATTCACGGCCATTGCCAAAAGTGCCTGAGGCGACGGTAATAGGGTTTTTCATCTTGAGACCATTTAGGTCTACGGACAAATCGAGTTTAAACATCAAACTTCACCTCGTGTCCCCAAAATACAGGGCCTTCCTTACACGTTCTTAAATTCTTGATTTCCCCGTTTTGTTCCACTGCACATGTACAGACAAGGCAAGCCCCAACGCCGCAAGCCATGCGCTCCTCCATGAGTAGCTGCACTTTGATGTCATGTTTGTCGCAGATCTCCTTTACTTTTTCGAGCATAATCTGTGGACCGCAGGCATAGACCATGTCAAAGGGCTCCTCAGTCAGCGCCTTGTCCACTAAATCCGTCACAAAACCCCTATAGCCAAAAATACTGGTCTCTGAGGCAATTTCTACATCGTCTGTGTAATTAAAATAGGTATCCAGCCCATAGGGCTCACCGCGGTAACCCACCAAAACCTTGGTGTAGATTCCCTTCTCGTTCAACACACGGGTCAGTTCCATTTGTGGCGCAACACCAATACCGCCACCCACAACAAGGGCATGCTCCACAGGGAGCGTCAAATCATAGCCGTTTCCGAGAGGACCCATTAAGTTCAAGGAATCTCCCTCTTTGAGTTGACTGAGAAGCGCCGTTCCGCGGCCTTTCTGGATCACTGTAAACTCGATGACTTTTTCGTTAGAAAAACTGATGCTAATGGGACGTCTTAAAAGCGGTTCATCCCCTTTTGTACATTTCAGATTGAAAAAATGACCCGGCAAAACAGTCTCCATTTCCTGAGGTTTTTCAATCAACAGGCTAAAAACGCCCTCAGCTAAAAACGTTTTTTTAAGCACCTTACAATCAAAGACTTTTTTCATGATTTTCTCCTTACCAGTACTTCTTTTGGACAGCTTCAAGGTTGTCATTGATATCGTCTCTCATATCAAGGGTGGCTCGTAACGCTGCATCTGTATAATTCAAGTGGCTGTAGCTTTTATTTTGAAATGCAAAAATGATTCCACGAGAGGAATTGACAATGGCCCCTAACCCTTTGACATCAAAGCACTCGACGATGTCTGCGCCTCCGCCGCCTTGTGCGCCATAACCAGGCACGAGGAAGCAGGTGGTCTTCATAATGTGTCTGAGGACCTTGGCTTCAGCGGGATAGGTAGCCCCTACCACTGCCCCTACTGAGGAGTAGCCATGTTTGCCCACTCTTTTTTCACTCCACGCCTCCACTTGTCCGGCGACGATTTCGTAAATGGCCTTGCCCTCTACACGCAAATTCTGAATCTGAGAAGAGCTGGGATTTGAGGTTTTGACCAGAACAAAGACCCCTTTGTCGCAAGCATCTACATCTGCAATAAATTCCTTTGTATTGTCATCGCCCAAATAAGGGTTAATGGTGATAAAGTCGTTGTCAAATGCTCTAAACGCTTCCCCTTCAATGCTGATTTCGCCAAGGTAAGCCTTTGAATACCCAAGGGCCGTCGAACCGATATCCCCACGCTTTACATCGCCGATGACGATCATTCCCTTGCTCTGTGCATACCGACAAGTTTCATCATAGGCTCTTACACCTTCGACGCCTAAAAGTTCATAGAAGGCACTCTGTGGCTTCACAGCTGGCACCACCTGACAAAGGGTGTCAATAAGGGCTTTGTTGAATTCAAGAATTGCTTCTGCACATGCTTTTGGGGTTTTACCGTGAGCTGAAATAGCCCTCGTTCTTAAATCTTCAGGCAAATTTTCAAATCGCGGGTCGAGACCAACGACGATTGGACTCTTAAGTGCAATGATTCTATCCATCAAGCGATCCATTAACATGAGACTTCTCCTTTATAGACACATTCTCCATTCACAAACGTCAACACCACCATGCCCGTAACGGCATAACCACCGAAGGGCGAGTTCTTACCCTTTGATGCAAAATCATCCGGGTTAATGACCCATTCATGGTTCAAATCAAGGACGGTCATATCCGCACAGTCGCCAATACCCACCCCACCAACATCTAGCCTCAAAATTTTTGCGGGGTTAGTGGACATCATCTCGATCAATCTTTCAAGGGATATAAGGCCTGTCTTTACCAAATAAGTATAGCTGAGGGCAAAGGAAGTTTCAATACCGCTAATGCCAAAAGCGGCATCCAGCATGGACTTATTCTTGTCTTCATAACTATGGGGTGCGTGGTCTGTGGCAATGGCATCTATACTGCCATCTACAATTCCTTCAACCATGGCCCGCACATCAGAAGGCGCTCTAAGAGGCGGATTGACTTTTGAAAGAGTCTGCTCTGCAGTGAGAATTGTTTCATCTGTTAATATAAAATGGTGTGGCCCAACTTCACAAGTCACAGCCTGTCCTTTGCGTTTAGCCTCTCTGACGGCATAAAGGGACTCCGCTGTGCTGATGTGCGCTATATGGAGTCTCGATTTTGCCTTTTCACACAGTGCAATATCTCTTCTGACAATCAAATATTCAGCGGCCCTTGGAATGCCCTTTAATCCTAAAACAGCAGAAACAGAACCCTCGTGGATCGTTCCTCCAACAGTAAGGGTATGGTCCTCGGCGTGGCTAATCAGCACTGCATCATAAGGCTTAATAATTTCAAAAGCTTTGTCCATCAGTATATTGTCCATGGTGGTACGACCATCATCAGAAACCGCTACAATGCCGGCATCAAGCATGGCCTTCATATCAGACAAACACTCTCCTGACAGGCCTTTTGAAATACTTCCCACGATTTCGACATTGGCGTGGCCCTTTTCCGCTGCAATTTTTTGAATGTATTCCACGACCTCTACCGTGGATATAGCCGGTTTCGTATTAGGCATACACGCCACCGTTGTGACGCCGCCTTTTGCAGCCGCCCTTGTCCCCGATTCGATATCCTCTTTATATTCAAATCCCGGCTCTCTCAAATGCACATGCATATCGACAAATCCAGGCACAAGAACCTTCCCCGCCAAATCATAAAACACATCCGCACCACAGCTCATGTTCGCCTCAATAGCGACAACGACACCGTCTTCAACCAATACATCAAAGTGTCCATTTCGATTATTCTTAGGATCAATCAACATCCCATTCTTAAAAAGTGTTTTCATAGTCCCTCCTTACATACATGTAAGGCATAGTTTAAATGCTGGTCTAACCAGCACCAAAGGCGCCCAAACTATGCCCCAAAAAGCGGCAAAGCCGCCCCCACAACTGTCCCACCATGTCTTACTCGTATTTTGTTATTTCCTCACAAAAGCTACAGATGTATTCTAAATTCTTTTTACTATAGAGTTTGAACTCTGGCTCTACATAGCTGTCAAAATGGGAGATACAGCGTGGGTTTTTGCACTGGATATACCCCTTTAATTTTTCAGGGATCTGAACCAATTGCTTTTCAAACAACCGTCCGTCTTTGATAATATTGACGGTGATATTTTCATCGATAAGACCCAATACATCCAAGTCCACATCAAAGGTATTTTCAATTTTGATAATATCCTTCTTGCCCATGACGCCACTGTCCACATTCATGACAAGCACCACTGGATAATCAAATTTTTCGTTGACCAACTTACTAAAAACCTTCAAGCCGAGACCCGCCTTAATATGATCTAGGACTATGCCGTTTTGTATTCCTTTAACCTCTAACATCACAATCCACCTCCAAAAGTTTTGTAATCAGTGCCATGCGGACATAGACTCCCATGCGGGACTGTTCAAAATAAACCGCTCTTGGATCGTCATCCACTTCATAGGTGATTTCGTTGACCCGCGGCAGTGGATGCATAATGATCATGTCAGGTTTAGCTTTTTCAATACTTTTTAAAGTCAAAATATAAGAATTTTTGAGCTTCAAATAATCCTCTTCATTGAAAAATCGTTCCTTCTGAATGCGTGTACAGTAGAGAATATCAATTTCTTCGATGACTTCATCCAAATACTTGACTTCTTCAATGATCAAATGGGGATATTTATCTAAAAGCTGACGCTTGAGAGACGTTGGCAGTTTTAATTCTTCAGGTGAAATCAAAATGAATTTTTGGGTGTTGAACCGCGCAAGTGTTTTAATGAGGGAGTGGACTGTCCGTCCATACTTCAAATCCCCCGAGAAAGCCACAACGTGATTTTCAAGATTGCCTTTAAAACGCTTAATGGTGATCAGGTCCGTCAGTGTTTGTGTCGGGTGTTGATGACCGCCGTCGCCGGCGTTGACGATAGGGATTTCTGAATAATGAGAAGCTAAAAGAGGTGCGCCCTCTTTTGGGTGACGCATCACGGCAATGTCAGCATAGTAAGAAATCACGCGAATGGTGTCTGCAAGGGACTCACCTTTTTTGTCTGAAGTTGAACTTGGATCTGCAAAACCAATAATACTGCCCCCTAATCTGAGCATGGCAGAATCAAAACTAAATTTGGTCCGGGTACTGGGCTCGTAGAACAGCGACGCGAGAATTTTGCCTTCACACACTTTAGCGTACTGCTTTGGCTCTGCATACATTTTGAGCCCAAGGTCCACCAACGCTTCCATTTCGGCGTTTGTCAAATCGCCTGGTTCAATCAAATGTCTCAATTGTTTCATCTTTCATCCTCCTTTTGATCTCTCGGTATCATTTTAAAGGTATTTCAAACACCTGTCGGAACTGTTTTTTCCATAATAAAAGCCTTCTTACGTGCGTAAGAAGGCTCTGCAAACAGAACAATGCGCTTTTCCTTCTTAGCCTCTCGTGCTCAGTTAAAGGATCTCTATACGTTGATTTAGGTTTCAACAACCTTATTTCGACTTAGAATATCACATCAGATTCCCAAAGTCAATCCAAAACAAGACTCAAAAAAGGGCATTTTCGTAAAAACCCTTGGCACTTATGCCAAGGGTCATTCTCCTCTAAACTAAATAAACAACTTGTTGTGCTTAATACCGTTATATGCTGTTGCAATACCTGCCACCATCATAATAACTGCACAAGCATTGACCATAGTCATCAAACTCGCCGCAAATTCTACGGGGACATTATAGCGCACCGCTTGCTCAGCAACATACTGACCATAACCTGTACCCATGGCTAAAAAGATACTTTTAAAATGCACTGTGCCAACCATAAGGGCAAGTGGAACAACTGAACAAGCAGTAATGAGGCCATTCAAACTGCGTTTTTTCATACCCCGCATGCCCACGAAAATAGGCACTACCATGATGAGTGGCAATATATACCCAAAATACTGAGGCGTGATGATGTAAAAAAACATGACCGTAACCATATAAGACCGAATAATCCATTTAAGCGCATCGGTGTTATCCTTAAAATCATACAACGCCGCGCCGCAATATCTGAGGAAGTAACGAAGTTTTTCTTCGTCCTTTAGATTGCCTGGTTTAAGGAGTTCGACACCGCGTTTACAGAGGCTGTCATAAGTCTCTTCGTGCCGTTCTTCAATTTTGATATTTGTGTAGAGCATCTGAAGCCTAGTCACTTCTTTTTCAAATGCCTCTACCTTTTTAGGGGGATAAACTTTTTTCAAATCTCTGTGTAATTCTAAAAAAATATCTGCGAGAGCTCGACTCATAAAATACCTCCAAAAAAGGCCTCCACCACCGGTGGAGGCCTCATTTACTATGTTCTATTTACTATGCTTGACTAAAGATGAGAGAGCAACGGCAGCTGAAATTAAAATTGTCCCCCATGCTAATACCATAAATGTTAATGCACCTGCTGACATGGTCTACCTCCTTATAATCTGACGAGAACTTTGTTTTGCTCAAGCTCGTCTTTGAAGCTGCGCTTGATAG
>JBBRGL010000087.1:0-9320 GCA_038240675.1 Peptostreptococcales bacterium | reverse complement strand
TTCAAACGAATCAAACCCTATAAGGCTGAAGAGATGCGAATCAGGGTTGAGGAGAGCTATCAAAATTATAAACCCCGGTCAGACACACGGGTCTGACCCTACACAAACAAAAATCAAAAATTTCAAACCGCCGATGCTTTAATGGCTTTCGTAGGGATGGATCCGTGTGTCCATCCGGTCTTTGAATTCCAACCTTTTGCGCTCTTACGCTTCCCCCCCACCTTGGCGTCTTTGCGTTAGGTCTTTTGAATGAGTTTTAAACAGGTCAACCCCCCCACTATAAATTCCAATTCAAATATAAAATTTGTTGTATGTTTTACGTAGGGGAGGGTCTCCGCGCCCTCCTTTTGGGAATTCAAACGAATCAAACCCTATAAGGCTGAAGAGATGCGAATCAGGGTTGAGGAGAGCTATCAAAATTATAAACCCCGGTCAGACACACGGGTCTGACCCTACACAAACAAAATTCAAAAATTACAAACCGCCGATACACAAACAGTCTTAAATGGTTTTCGTAGGGATGGATCCGTGTGTCCATCCGGTCTTTAAATTCCACCCTATCGTGCCCTTACGCTTCCCCCCCACCTTGGCGTCCTTTGCGTTAGGTCTTTTGAATGGGTTTTAACAGACGGCGTTAATTCTTTTGGATGGGTTTTAAATGAACAAAGACCAATAACGCATCTTTCAAAAATGTGCGTTATTTAGGGAATTTTTGAGAACTCCGCCGCAATCATGCGTTAGAGGAGCCCCATGTCCAAAATAAATGACGTCAATTTCTTTTTTTGTGAGGTATTTAAGGGCATTCAGAAACGCCTCTTCATATTGGGTATCTCTCGACTTAATAACCAAAGGGGTGTCCCCAGCAAAAAGAATCCGCTCTTCATGACAATAAAGGCAGATGGAATCATTGCTGTGACCAGGTATTGCTATGACTTCAAAATCCCGATCTCCCATATGAAGCATTTCCCCTCCTTTAAGGATAAGGTGAACCCCTTCAAGACTTGGCGATGCCGCATAGACCGTTGGGTTATAGAGCTTTTGTATGACGGGCAACAAACTGGCATGATCATAATGGCTATGGGTCAGAACCACTTGCTGAACTCTTTTTTTGCCAACTCCAGTAGAAGCCATGTCTAACCGCTCCAAAATGTCAGCATCCCTCCCAACATCAACCAAAGTGTTGACATCTCCAATGGCATTCCAAGTGCCCGTCACCAAATAGACATTCGAAGTATAAATTTTACTTTGATAGACTAAGTTGATTATTTTCATTTTACCCCTTTGTCTTAAGCACCAATCCTAATTTTTCGAGAACATCTAAAAATTTTACCGTATCAATGGGTTTGACCGCATAGCCTTCCGAGCCATGGTCAAAGGATTCGAATACTTCTTTAGTGGCATTCAGTGCAGTTGTCATAATGATTTTTGCCCTTTTCTCAAAGGGAATGTCTCTTTGAACCTCTAAATTTCGTATGGTTTTTAGCGCTTTTATACCGTCCACCTCAGGCATCATAATGTCCAGGCAGATCAAGTCGTAATACTTGCCTTCATCGAGAGACATCATAAAAACATCAATGGCTTCCATACCATCCACTGTAACGTCACAGTCTCCATATTGACTCAAAAATTTAGTCATAAACTTACGGCTTACAAAGTCATCTTCCGCGATCAATATATGCATGTGTTTTCTCCTCTAATCGTCCTTATTATCCCCTCAAAATTTTCAAGAGTCTATCCGATATTTCTTTTAAGGGCAGTTGTACATCTACAGCGCCAATTTCATAGGCTACTCTTGGCATGCCATAAACCACAGAGGACTCTTCATTTTGTCCTATAGTTTTAGCGCCTTTTTCTTTCATTTTGAGCAACCCCTTAGCGCCGTCGTTGCCCATCCCCGTCAAGATCACCCCTATAGCTAGGCCTCCAGCAGACTGGGCAACAGAATCAAACAATACATCCACCGACGGCCTATGGCCGTTGACCTTCTCTGAGTTTACATGCCGAACACAGTAACTATTGCCCTTGCGCACGACTTGTATATGAATATCGCCAGGTGCAATCAGGACTCTTCCCGTCCTGACCATATCCCCATCCTCAGCTTCTTTGACTTCCATAGCACAGCTTTGATTGAGTCTTTCCGCATACATACGCGTAAATACAGGTGGCATGTGTTGTACCACAACAGTGCCCACCATATCTCTCGGGAATTTTTTGATAACTTCATAAAGGGCCTCAGTCCCCCCTGTACTTGCGCCGATGACCAAAATACGGTCCTGTACAGCTCTTGACAAATCTTTTTCCGTAGAAGGCGCTTTATAGGCGCGTTTCCATTTAGACACATTGGCGATGGACGCTATTTTGACCTTCACTGTCATCTCTTGTATAAAGGACTGAAGAGCTTCCCCAGACTGCTGTGTCGGTTTGGCAACAAAATCAACCGCCCCAGCACTCATGGCTTCAAAGACAATATCGTTCACAGAACTGACCACCACCACGGGCATGGGAAGCTGTGGCATGAGTTTCTTCAAGAATTCAATGCCATTCATTTTGGGCATTTGAACATCTAGCGTCATGACGTCAGGCATTAACTCTAAAATTTTGTCCCGAGCTTCAAAAGCGTCTGCAGCAACGCCCACCACGTCTATGCTTTCATCACTTGACAGCCCTTTGACCAAAACTTCTCTAAAAAGCATGGAGTCATCCACCACCAAAACCCTGACACTTTTTTTAGCCATACTAATTCTCCTTATGGGCTACAATTTCATTTTCAGGCTGAATCTTTTTGCGTCCATGAGTAATAAGCTGTTCTACATTGAGCATCAACTTAACTGCTTCTCCAACGCGTCCAATACCTCTTATAAAATTGCTTTGGGTTTTGTCTTCAAAGGTTGGCGGCACTGAAATATCGTTTTCAGGAATACTCAAAACTTCCACCACCCGATCGATGATAATGCCAACTGTCAATTCCTGCATATTCAGAACTACAACGCAGGTTCTGTCGTCATAAGCTCTAGGTTCTTTACCAAACCGGAGGCGAATATCCATGACGGGTATGATCTTGCCCCTCAGGTTAATCACCCCTTTAATGAAAGGCACTTGCTTTGGCACTTCTGTGATTTCTTGTACGCCTATAATCTCCAACACATAGGAAATATCGAGGCCATAAACTTCATGATCAATGGCAAATGTAAGGAACTTGTCCTTTTGGGTGTCTTCGAAATCATCCTCTATATAGTATAACTCCTCTGCCATATCAGCGTCCCCTTTCCATTTGAACCATGCCCGATGGATCTAGTATGAGGCATATTTTGCCGTCTCCCAGTAGAGCACAACCCCCTAGCCCATTGACACTGTCCAAATACTTGGGCAAAGGTTTTACCACCAGCTGTTGCTCCCCTAAAATTGCATCTGCAAAAAGAAGAACGCTGTCTTCCTCGTTTTCAATTAAAATCAATATGCCTTCATGGATGGATTTTACAGGGGTGACCAAATCATAGGTTTGGTGCAACCTGAGAATAGGATGCGCCTGTCCTCTAATCATAATCATTTCATTGCCGCTCGGATCTCTGATAATCTCTTGATCCCCTACGCTTAGAGACTCCCTTATACTCGTAATGGGGACTGCGAAAGTACTTGTGCCCACTTGCATCAGCATCCCCTCTAGAATTGCTAAACTAAGAGGAATTTTGAAAGTAAATTCAGAGCCCTGCCCCGGTTGACTGTCAAGGGTCACAACACCCCCAATGGTCTGAAGATTCCGCGTGACAACATCGAGGCCTACACCTCTGCCTGAATATTCTGTAATGGTCTCCTTAGTCGAAAAGCCTGGTGCGAAAATAAACTGAAAGGCTTCTTTATCAAGATAGTCCTTCTTTGGTTTGACAAGGAGACCCTGGCGTTCCGCTTTGTCCAAAATATATTCTGGATCAAGGCCTTTCCCATCATCCTTAATGGAAATATAGACAAAACCACCCGATTGACGCGCTTCAAGAAGTACCGTCCCCTGAGGCTGCTTGCCTTGATCTATCCTGTCTTCCGCCGTTTCTATACCGTGGTCTATGGAGTTTCGAATGATGTGCATCAAAGGGTCACCAATGTGTTCAATGACACTTTTGTCCACTTCCGTATCAGCCCCAACAATATCAAGTCTAACATCCTTCTCCATTTTTTTGCTCATGTCTCTGACGATTCGGTTCATCTTTTGGAATGTCAGTTCCAGAGGCACCATACGGATAGACATGATGACATCCTGAAGCTCTTTGATGATCATCCTATGCTGCCTTGAGCTTTTTTCAAGATTATTGAGGACCATTCCTTGAATATCTGGATTATTGGATACCATGGATTCTGAAACAACGAGTTCTCCAATTAAGTCCATCAAAGCATCCACTTTATTCACGCCTACATTGATAAAGTTTCCAATGCCTTTCCCAGAGGATGCAGGGGCTTCTACTTCAATATCTTTTGCTTTATTGGATTCTCGCTCTTTTTTTGGCGGTGTATTTGACTTGACAGTCGCTACCGTCTCCTCAACTTCTTCAAGTCTCTCAATAAGCGTAACCTCTTCAATGGTCTTGAAACTGACTTCTCTTAAAAAAGCCACGCTCTCAAAAAACGTTTTTAACGTTCCGGCAGACTCTCTGCTTTGAATAAGCATTTCAAAGCCGTTTTTTTGAATTTCCGCTATAGACTCATCACCGTCTACGATATTTTGCGGGATATGTTCTATGGTTTCTGTCAAAGCCTTGAGATTATGCACCACACTATAGGCTCTGACATTTTCCATCTCACAGCCTTCATCAAACTTTATAATAGCTTGGTAGAACTGAAGTTTTTGTTTTTCATCAGCACCCGAAACACCCCCTCCTGCTCCACTGGGCTGTACATAATACTTTTGATCGTTCACTGTTTTGGGAACCGGCTCTTTGACAACAGTTGGATTGACAAACTTCAAGCTGTCGAGGTAGTCATGAATGGTTTCCACCAGATCTGTAGCTTTTCCGTCAGGACTGTGCCCAGCTTCTATTTTTTGAAGCTCCTTTTTCATGAAATCAAGGGCTTCTAACACCAAATCCACCATGGCCGAAAAATCCTTGACCGAATCCTTGACCTTGCGCACATAATCGAACAAATCTTCAACCGCATGGGCCAAGATGCCAATATCTTCAAACATCATCATCATGGAGTTGCCCTTAATGGTGTGCATGACACGAAAAATCTCACTGATTGTCGGGTCCAAATCACGTCTATCCTCAGAATTCATCAAAATATTTTCTAGTCTATCCAGAAGTTGACCTGTTTCAAATATATACATTTCAAGCATTGGTTCGTTGACTATCATTGTTGCCATTTCTCACGCCTCCGGTTCTTCTCGAATGAGTGGCTTCGCTTATTTATAATTTTTTTAAAACATCAAAGTCTCTAAGACACCTTAGATAATTTCTAATTTCACAAACAGTTCGTGCAACACTTTTAGGTCAATGGGCTTCCACACAAAACCGTCACATCCCGAAGCATAACACTTCGCCACTGTTTCCGCGTCATTCAGTGCCGTTGTCATAATGATTTTTGACCGTCTTTCAGCAAAGAGCTCCTTTTGAATTTCGTAATCCCTTATGGCACGAAGCACTGAATGTCCATCGAGTTTTGGCATCATCAGATCCAAGCAAATGAGGTAAAAGGGTTCGCCCGATTGCTGTGCACTTAAAAAAGCATCTAGTGTTTCAATGCCGTCAACGGCAATGTGGCACGGTCCAAACTGCTCAAGGTGTCTTTTCATAAAAGTGCGGGATATGACATCATCTTCAGAAATCAGTATTTTCATATTAAAACCAGCCTTTTTTGAGGAATCAATATATAAAATTCTGTACCTTCCTCTTTTGTAGAGGTGAAGCCTACCTGAGCCTCCAAATATTTCTCGCCAAATAATTTCATGCTATAGGTTCCAATACCTCTGCCAAAGCCCTTAGTACTAAAAGACCGCGTAAATATTTTCTGTCTAACAGCCTCGGGAATGATTCCAGGATTTTTGACCGAAAACTTATATTGGAGCGGAGAACTTTGAATAATTTCACAAGAAAGAATGATTTCATCGTGAGTGGCAGAAGCTTCTAATGCGTTCTTCGTCATATTGATGAGAATCCGTCTCAACAACCGCGCATCTGTCATCAGTTCAAAAGATTGCTCAGGCAACACGAGGTGGATTTTTTTGCAGTCTTTTTCCCTATAATACCGAAAGTAAGCCACAATCCCCTTTAAAACGTCTTCAGGTGACACAGCTGTAAGTACTACTGCATACTCCGCATGTTCTGCATCGCCCAGAGCCCTTTGAATTTGAATATCCTCAATGGTTTGGCCCAGGGCCAAATCCAGAAATACCACATCTTCCTTCATGGGCAAAGGTGCATTTTCCGACAGTAGAGAAAGATAATTTTTGATCGCCCCAGTGGCATTTAAGATATCATGAAAAAATAGTCGTTCAAGCTCGCGTCTTCTTATTTTGTCCGAATTATCTTGCATGCTGATGACAAAGCAAGAGCTGCCATTGATTTGATAGGGTACTATTCGGGTCATCATGCTGATGGCGCTGTCGTTTCGACGCTGAATGACAACATCATCACTTACAGAATCGTTACTGCTAATGCCGTTCAGAACGAGATTCAGAGCACTGCAGTTGTTGCAAGAAGGCCCCATACCGCATCCACCCGCTACATCACCTGCGTGTATACAGCTGATAGCCTCCCCCGGCCTTAGGCCGAGCACTTCATCAAGGGTGTTTTTCTGCAAACCTTCTAACATCAGTTTATTGGCATAGACCACTTGCCGCGCCTCATTGATGACAAGAATCATGACCCCAGCTAAATCCAGTGCCTCGGTCACTAAGTGACTTCTCGTGAATTCCATGGATAGCTTTCTAATCTCTAAAATTGACCACCGCTCAGATCCAACGACCATTTGATTACGACCTCTACTTTCTATAAACCGACGGCAAAACATACTTATAGCCCATGGTTTCTTGACCCAAAGACTCTGTGTGTCCAATAAACAAGTACCCACCAGGGACAGTTTGATCATAATAACGCTGAACCAACTGACTCTTGGTCTCTTGATTGAAATAAATCATCACATTGCGGCAAAATATAACGTGAAACTGTTTTTTAAAGGGGAGTATAGGCTCCATAAGATTAAAGGACCTAAAGACAACTTGATTTTGGATGTCACTGCACACCCTAAAACGATCGTTTCCCGTGGGGATAAAATACGCAAGTTGCCACGCTATTGGCAAAGTTCTTACGGCTTCCCCTTTATAGATGCCTTTTTTGGCGGTGTTCAAAACAACCGATGAAATATCCGTAGCCAGTATTTTTCGATCCCACCCTATTTCGTATTTGTTCAGAAAATCCGAAACAATCATGGCCAAGGTATAGGGTTCTTCTCCTGTTGAGCAGCCCGCACACCAAATCCTCAAATCTTTGTCCTTAACTGTATTCACCAGCCACGGCAAAACTGTGTCTCTAAAATAGTCAAAATGACTGGCTTCTCTCATAAAAAATGTATGGTTTGTAGTCAACTTATCCATTAAAAACGAGATTTCTTCGCCAGACCTGTCGTTGACCACCCTTTGAAAATAATCATCAAAGGAATCAATACCAAGATCCGATAAATGCTTTGCCAGACGCCCTTCAACCAGATTTTTCTTCTCAAAAAGAGTGATGCCAAAGTTTTTTTGTACAAATTCACACAATTGTTTCATCTCAAGTTCAGTAATCTCCACCATTGATATCGCCCCTTCTAGGGAGAGCTGCACCCTTTTTCGGTGCAGCTCTTACTTTGATCAGTACTTTTCAAATTCTACATCACTGAGGAATATTTTAGATTCCCCTTTCATCGCTTTTGTTTCACGGTCAGGCCGCTTGTTGGCCCTTTTGGGTTCAGACTCACGGCCGATTTGCTTTGGTGCGCGCATATTAGATACCGCGTGTTTGAGTCTAAAGTTTCCGACCATTTCTTTGAGCATTTCAGCTTGTCCACTGAGTTCTTCACTGGCGGCTGCACTTTGCTGAGCTGTTGCTGAATTGGTTTGGACGACCTGTGATACCTGCTCGACCCCTTTGTTGATTTGGAAAATGGCATTGGCTTGTTCATTGGACGCTGTGGCGATATCGTTGACCAAATTCGCTGCTTTTGCAACACCATCTACAATTTTGACCAGAGCGCCAGCAGTTTCGTTGGCGATCTTTGTCCCATCCTCAACTTTTGCAATAGAACCTTCAATCATAGCCGTTGTCTCTTTTGCAGCATTTGCACTACGGGCGGCAAGATTGCGCACTTCCTCGGCCACAACGGCAAACCCTTTGCCATGTTGTCCAGCCCGAGCTGCTTCTACAGCGGCATTCAGAGCCAAAATATTGGTTTGGAAAGCAATTTCATCGATGACTTTGATTATTTTTGAAATACTCGTTGACGACGTATTGATATCCGCCATGGATTTCAGCATGCCTTGCATATACTGATTGCCTTGATCCGCATTTGCGCGGGCTTGATTTGCCAAATCGCTGGCTTGACCTGCATTTGTTGCATTTTGTTTTGTCTGTGCTGCAATTTGCGTGATACTGGCTGTCAGCTGCTCCACCGCACTAGCCTGCTCAGTAGATCCTTGGCTCAACGCTTGGCTGCCGTCAGATACTTGTCTTGATCCACCCGCTACTTGATCCGCTGCGTTGCCCATTTCTCCAAGCACTTCGTTCAGCGAGCTGATAATACGGTTGAGCGCATCCTTGATGGCCGAGAAATCGCCTTTATAATCACTGGTAATACCTACATCCAAGTTCGAGCCTGCCATTTCATTGAGCACATAAGCAATCTCGCTGACATAGCTAGCCAGTGAATCTAGGGTACTATTCAAAGAATTTTTAATATCCGCGTGATCGCCTTTATAGTTGCCCATTACGCGCTTTTGTAGATTGCCATTGCTCATTTCCGTCAGTATATCAGAAGCTTCCTTAATGGGTTCAATCACTGCTTCCAGTAAATTATTTAGCCCGGTAATCAAGGTTTTCCAATCGCCTTGGAACATCTGATCATTGGCCCTTGCGCTAAGCTTTCCATTGACAGCGGCATTGACTAGAGAGCCAATTTCTTGATTCACTTCTTTTAAATTTTTGCGCATAGCTTCAATATTATCGTTGATAAAGACTTTTTTACCTGGGAATTTTTCCAGCTCAGCATCGAAATTTCCCTTAACAAATTCTGCAATACAAGCCATGGCTTTTTTCTTGACACTAATATGGCCATTCACCATGCCATTGACACCCTGTGCC
>JBBRGL010000086.1:0-9335 GCA_038240675.1 Peptostreptococcales bacterium | reverse complement strand
GTCATGGTTCATATGCTCCAAGTGACAAAGTTCATGAATCACCACATAGTCTATGGCCTGAGGGGGATACATCATAAGCCTCCAGTGAAACGTCAGATGCTTCTTCGAATTACAGGTCCCCCATTTTCCATTGTCATTTTCGATGGAGAATGATTTGTATTTGACGCTGATTTGTGGCTGATAAATTTTCAACCGAGTCTCAACGTATTTTTTCATTTCTTTAGTATAGAAAGTCTTCAGCCCTTCGCTGCACTCAAACTCGCCTTCGACAGGACTTGAACAAAGAAAAGATTTCCCATCAAAAGTGATAGTCATTTTACGCGCCTCAGGGTCCAGTTGGGTTTTGAGGGGATAGGGCTTTCCAAGATAGTAGCAATATTGTGCTTCGTTTGACATAGTTTTTCCTTTGTGTTTTCTAATGGGTGTCGTGACTTCTCCTATTGTACCAAAGGTCGTCCAGGGATACAATTTTTTTAAACAAACCCTGTGATGTGTATTCGAAAATGTCCTAAAATACCACAGCATTCGTATGGCAGAGTGAATCGAAAGGGTTGTTCAGCGCTTCGCGTGGGACGGTTGTGGGACGGTTGTATGGGAGTGATTTTTTTGGGGTCGAGACCCGTTTAGGTCACTTTATGCTCATGATTTGAGTGTTGCATTTAATGTATGATGCTGATTGCTTAAAACCGAAAGTCGATACTGAGCTCTTGATTTGAGTGTCAAAAGTAAGTTTCTCGATTATTTATACTGCATATAGTTCCAGTTGAACATTCCGGAACTATATGCAGTATGAACAAGATCAACTACGGACTTTTGACCCCTAATCAATCTTCTATTCAGAAGACAGAATCCCTTGCGTTGCAAGAGGACATGATCGCTTATTGACCGCAAGGGATACAATTTTTTTAAACAAACCCTTGACACCCGCAAATGCATTTGATACAATACAATTGAATCAAATACAAATTCGGAGGTGCAGTATATGTCTATTTATTCTTATCAGGTCAAAGATGCAGAACAAAACCAAGTTTCTCTTGAAAATTACAAAAATAACGTTCTTTTAATTGTCAATACAGCCACAGGTTGTGGTTTTACGCCTCAATATGAAGGCTTAGAAACACTCTACAAAGAATATGCCAGCCAAGGTTTAGAAATTCTCGATTTCCCTTGCAATCAATTTTTAGGACAGGCACCAGGCACTGATGAAGAAATCGTCCACTTTTGCCAGTTGAATTACGGCGTAAGCTTCAAAACTTTTTCCAAAATTGACGTCAATGGCAAAGATGCAGATCCCCTCTTCGTCCACCTCAGAAAAGCAATTCCCTCTGATCACGAAAATGATGAATCCTCAGGATTTGCAAAAAAAGTCCATGATTTCACTAAAGCCTTTACTGGCGACAGCCTTAAATGGAACTTCACTAAATTCCTCGTCAATCGCAATGGCGAAGTGGTTGGTCGTTTCTCACCTACCGTCAAACCCGCTGACTTAAAAGGCGCTATCGAAAAATTATTGGCTGAATAACTCAAAAAAAGGGGGGCATTATGCGTTATCAGCATCTACAGTTAGACCATCAGCTCTGCTTTCCCCTCTATGCCGTATCTCGGCTTGTGGTCAAGCGCTACAAACCGTTTCTCGATCCCCTTGGCCTAACCTATACCCAATACATCGTTCTCATGGCTCTTTGGGAAGAGGATCACCAAACGGTAACCCATTTAGGCGAAGTGCTTTATCTCGACTCAGGAACCTTGACTCCCGTTCTTAAAAAGCTTGAACAGCAGGGTATCCTCTCTAGAGCCAGAAGAGCAGAAGATGAGCGCAGTGTCCTTATTAGTTTAACGGAGAATGGCCTTGCCCTCAGAGAGAAAGCCATGGACATCCCTGACAAAATGGCTCAGTGTCTCCCACTTCCAGAAGCTGACGCAAAGGATTTACACCGGATACTCCATCAGTTGCTGGACATGACACCTTAAAACATCACACTAAGGGGGCTGTATCAAAAATTTTTATTTTTGATACAGCCCCCTTTTCGCGTTTTCAGGATAATACTCCCTAACCGACTGCCAAACTTTAAGGTCCTATGAGAAAAATTAGAAACGGCTTAAAGGTGCCTTATATACTCTTTGACCCCCTTGAAGACAAGGTTCAATAGGTGCATACTGGATTTATGATAAGCTTCACACACAGGAGGTCGTTATGAATCGTTTAGTAGCAGGCTCAATTCTCGTAGGCATCGGTATTTTTTCTTTACTCAGTAACTTTGGTATTGTGAGAGGTGAATTTTTCTTACTCATTGTAGGGGGTATTTTCTTAGCACTCTATGGTGCATCTACAAAAACACCGAGGCCATTAGGATTCTTAATTCCCGGCTGTATTGTAATGGGTGTTGGCATCTATAGTAACATGGAATATTACTTTGCGGATTTAGATGGAGCTGCCTTCTTCTGGATTCTTGGCCTTAGCTTTGCATCCATTCACTTACTGCATTCAACCTTTTCAACGGCCTCTAAAGGATCAAGCAAATGGGCACTCTATGTAGGTGCTGGTCTAATAGCCTTTGGAACGTTTGTCTTCGCAACGCTCTTCTTCGAATACGAACCCGTCCGTTATCTCTTACACAACTTTTGGCCAGCAACTTTGATTTTCTTCGGAATCTATATGATTTTTTCAAAGAAAAAGCAGCCACTAGTTCAAGTTCAATACGCTCCTGTAGCCGATGAACCAAAACAACCTTAGGGTTTTCTATACTGCGACCGACTCCCTCCCTTGACGGTTACAGGTAAAACAATAATGGGCTGTATGATCAGGATTCCCTTGTCATACAGCCTTTTTTATTTGTCTCATTTTCAAACAGTTTTCATTGAAGTTGATTGTCCCTCACCTCTTTGGGTATTAAATAATCAATTACTCAAGGAGAAAACTATGTTGACGCTTATAAAAAGTCGGCTTCATCTCAAATTTGCTCTTGTCTTATTCGCTTTACTCATCACCTTTACAGGGTGTACCACTTTCCTTTTATATCAAAAAAGTGTAAAAGCACTTCAAGTCGAATCTCTTACTCGACTTGAAGAGACTGCACGCGCTTGGGGAAATGAAATCAACATCGAAATTTCAAATACCATGCAAATCACAGAAATGCTGAGTTTTTTTATCAGCAAGGATTTTGATTTGTCGCAGGTCAAAAGACAAGTTGGGTATATCGATAGCCTCCTTCAAGAGTTAGACCCATTTATACGCGGTATCGCTAAAGATTTTAGCATGGCAAAGACAGCCTACATCTATTACAACTGGGAGCTTGATGGTGTAGCCCATGATATTTACTATGTTGATTTTGACAATAACGGAGATGCCACTCGCCAAGAAGAACTCCCAATCACCTATTTTACTGAGGATAAACCCGATAGAGGGGACAAAAAATGGTGGTATGGGCCTATTGAAACAAAAAAAGGCTTTTGGTCTCCCCCTTATAAATGGACCTTTGACGATGGTTCTTACACCCAATTTATGTCCTACACCAAAGCTATCTTCATTGAAAATCAACTGATAGGTGTCGTCGGCACAGATTTCAAATATAGTAACCTCATAGCCCTTCTGGACAAGATTAAAGTGTATGATTCTGGGTTTCCTTTTCTTCTAGACGCAAATCAGATTCTTTTGATTCACCCTACCCTTGAAGGCAGGTCAATTGACAGCATTGATTTGGAGAACTTCGACCGTCTAAAATCAAAGCTCAGCCGTGAACCTAGCGGTATTATCCAGTATCGAGAAACCGATGGCCAAACGTGGCTCATCGCCTATTCTCAACTTTCAAACAACTGGACTCTCGGTCTTTCAGCCCCTCTCTCTGAAATCACCCAAAGCGCACGTTCTATGGCGCTTTGGGCGTTTATTCTTGTTGGAATATTTTTTCCAATTATCATAATCGCTTCCTATTATACAGCCAAGAGCCTTATCAGTCCCGTTCACGACTTGACGGATATGGTTCAACTCATTGGCATCGGCAATTATTCGCCTCCCATCACCCCACGCATACTTCACCGACAAGACGAATTAGGCACACTGGGAGTAGCCATTATAAAAATGGGCGTTAACCTTAAAGAAAACATTCAGTCGATTACCGAGAACGCAGTGCAATTAGAACTCGAAATTTCAGAAAAGAGGAAGGCAACAGATAGCTTTAACCTTGTTTACGAAGCGTTTGTCGCTGCACAAAATGGCATGATTATCACCGATGCCAATCTGTGTATCCTTCACTCAAATCCCTCCTTTCTAAACTTGACTGAATTCACCACTGAACCTGCGGGATTATCTCTTGAATCCATTCTACAGCTTATCTGTGGTGACGAGACCCTCATCTTACCCCGCAGTGCCTTTTATCACCAAAAAATAATCATCACCCATGAAGATAGCCCCAAACGATACCTCTGGCTCATCATGACTCGGATTGAAAACAAAGACGGACAGTATCAGTACATCGGAGTTTTAGAGGACCAGACTGAAACCATTCATCAAGCACAGAGTTTAGAGTATTTTAGGGATCACGATGTGTCCACCGGTCTTATGAATAAAACGGCCGCAATTCACGAAATTCGCACCTATTTAAAAACAAAAGAATCCACTTCTGAAATTTCTGCTATTCTAGCCATTAACATTGATGATTTTAGGCGCATCAACGAGGCTATGGGCTACGACTGTGGCGATGCAGTCATAATCGAAATCTCCAAACGCCTAAAAGACTTGTTGCAAAACGACCATATTCTCGCGCGCACCGCTGGAGATGAGTTTTTAGTCTTCTTGAAATCCATCAACACACTTCAGGAAATAGAAACCTTTGGACAACACCTGATTCAACGTATCACCCAACCCATTCACTGGAGAAGCCGCGAAATCTTCATAACCCTAAGGGGTGGTCTGTCTATCTACCCCTTTGATACCGATGACTTAGACGCACTTTTTAACAACGCCATCACTGCCCTAATCAGCGCTAAAAGTGCAGGTAAAAACACACTGCATTATTACTCTCAAGGTATAGCCGAAGAAGCCTTTGAAAAATATGAGCTCAGCAATCAGCTGCGAGTTGCCCTTGAACAAAACGAATTCTTCCTAGTCTATCAGCCAATAGTCGCTCTGCCCAATCAGGAAATATGGGGCGCTGAAGCCCTCATACGCTGGCAACACCCCACAAAAGGTTTAATATCTCCAGACCAATTTATTCCACTTGCAGAATCAGGTGGTACGATTGACGCTATAGGCTTATGGGTTATCAAGACAGTTTGCAGACAGCTGGCACTCTGGAAAACATCTGGTGACGGCCCCAATCACATCTCTATTAATCTTTCGACCTTACAACTCAACAGTCATGATTTTTCAGAACAAGTGGCTCAGATTCTGAATACTCACGATATTCCCTTTGACCAAATCAACATAGAAATCACAGAGTCTGCCCTTATATTACAGAACAGTGTAGCCTCCGAAAATCTTGCCAACTTAAAATCCATGGGGTTCAAAATCCATATCGATGATTTCGGGACTGGCTTCTCATCCCTTTCCTATCTAAGAGACTACCATATCGATGTTCTGAAAATTGACCGCTCCTTCATCCGAGATATCCCCCAGCTTGATTCAGGTGATATCGCACGTTTGATCATCGATTTGAGCAAGAGCTTGGGTATTGAAGTGATTGCAGAAGGCGTCGAAACAGAGGAGCAGTTGAACTTCTTGATTTTGCATGGTTGCCATTACATGCAAGGCTACTACTATAGCAGACCCCTTTCACCGGAAGACTTTAGCGCACTGGATACTTCCAAAAAAACGAAAAAGGATGTCACTTAGATTCTCTTCTAAGCGACATCCTTTTTTATAGTTATATTTCTTTAAAAACGAAGGGATAAGCAGCTGAGTCCACCATCTAATTTTCGGTACTCCGATGTGTCTACCAGCAACACTTTATACCCCAAGTCCATAATGGCGCGTTCAGTCATTGGGTAGCCCTGTGGAACGATGACCCTATCGTTGACCCATATGCAGTTGCAGGCATAGGATTCTGCCATGGGCACCTCGACTCTTTTGAATTCTTGAAATACAGGACTTGTGACAAATTCGCCACCCACCAACAAATGATTGTTCTCAAGATAAGCAAGACCCGTCTTTAAGTGCAGTAATTCTCGAAGGGGTACAATTTCACCTGTGAGCCCATATTTCTGCAGGGCTGCAACAAGCTGTCCGCCGCCCTGTGCATTGGTTCTCTCCGATAGGCCAATGTAAAAATGATCGCCTACCATCATCACATCTCCCCCATCTAGGGTACCAGGAAATTGGATACGCTCGATCTGATCGGCACTATAAAAAGTGTGTATTGCATGAATAATGCCTTCAACTTCGCCGTTTCGCGCTTTTGCACCTGGATTTGTGATGATAGCGCACCTTGATGTACACACGGCCACGTCCTCTACAAAACACGCGTCAGGAAAATCTTCCATAGCCTCCAAAACCAAAACCTCAACATCACATTCTTTAAGTGCTGCAATATAGGCATCGTGCTGTAAAAGCGCTTTTCGATAATCCGGTTTGCCTAGTTCTGGAGCAGATGTAATCCCTTCAATCATTGACTGTGATGGTCTTCTTACTATGGTTTGCTTAAACATGACTTTCCTCCTACTCATGGCTCCACGTGGTACCTTGTGGTGTATCCTTAATAGTGACTCCAAGTGACTTGATAGCCTCTCGAAGCGCATCCGCTTTTGCGAAATCCTTTCCCGATTTGGCCTCAGTCCTTTGAGCAATGAGTTTTTCGACCTGTTCAGTCAAATCGGCATCAATAACCACCGCTGCATCTTTTAGTAGATCCAGAGAAAGCACTCGATCGAAGGACAGTATGAGTTGAAGTTTGTCTGATGCTGTTGCATCTGTCGACTTGAGGACATCGTATAGAACCGTTATGGCATTGGCAGTGTTTAAATCATCTGCTAGCGCCCCTAAAAATTTGTTTTGGTAGCCTGAAGCGACCTCTGTCAATGGTGATAAATCTGATTGTTTATAGGCGAGACAGCGCTTTTTGAGTTTATCATACGCCGTTACAGCCATGTCTAAGTTGTCGTAGCTAAAAGCCAATTGCTTACGGTAATGGGAATTGAGTACATAATACCGATACGCCAATGGATTATACCCTTTTGAGGCAAGGAGGGATACTGTCAAAAATTCGCCTTTGGATTTGCTCATCTTGCCTGTATTGTCCTGCAAAAATTCCGCATGCCACCAATAATTCACCCACGACTTGCCCGTGTAGCTTTCCGTTTGAGCGATTTCGTTTGTGTGATGTACAAGGATGTGGTCCACGCCACCGCAGTGAATATCGATCTGCTCCCCTAGAAATTTGAGGGCGATGACCGAACACTCAATGTGCCAACCTGGGTAGCCAATGCCCCAAGGCGAATCCCACTTCATGGCCTGATTGTCAAATTTGGATTTGGTAAACCAGAGGACAAAGTCCTGAGGGTTTTTCTTGAATGTATCTTGTTCTACACCCTCTCTGTGGGCGATTTTAAGGTCGTCTAAATTCATTTTAGAAAGTTTGGTATACTCTGGAAATTTGGAAATATCGAAATAGACATTTCCATTGACAAAATAAGTGAATCCCTTAGTCTCTAATGTTTGAATAAAAGCGATATAGTCTTCAATTTGATCGGTGGCCTTAGCAACAATGCCTGGCTTTTGAATGTTTAGCCTTTTGCAGTCTTCAAAAAAAGCTTCAGTATATTGCTCAGCAATCTGCCAAACCGTTTTGTTTTCTCTCAGTGCCCCTTTTAACATCTTATCTTCGCCGTCGTCGGCATCGGACTCAAGATGTCCCACATCGGTGATATTCATAACGCGCTTTACAGGGAACCCCAAGGCTGTCAGTGATTTTTCCAAAATATCTTCGTGAATGTACGTTCTTAAATTGCCGATATGCGCAAAATTATAAACCGTAGGCCCACAGGTATACAGTGTCACACATTCAGGATTGATTGGTTCAAAGGTCTCAATACTCCTCGAAAGGGAATTGTATAATTTCATATTAGTTCACCATCATATAATGGGCTAAAGTATAGTCAATGCGCTTCATGAGGCGCTCTTTGCCCAAAATTTCCATCAAATCTCCAAGATCCATGCCGTGTTGCTGACCCGAAATGGCGCAGCGTATAGCCATAAAGAGCCCCTTGCCTTTAGCTCCTGTCTCCCCTTGAAGAATTTTGAATATCCCTTTACCAAACTCCTCCGTGATTTCATCCGCTGCCGCGACATGGGCTTTAAGCGCTTTAAGGAGATTTGGCACATGTGATTCTTTCAACACATCTGCCACTTCGGTTGTTTCAAGGGTCACCGTGTCGTCTAAAAACAGACCCAAATGGTCCTTGAGTTCTGCCAAATGTGACACACGCTCTCTCAGAGGGGCCATGAGCTTCTTAAGCCACTCTTGTTTGCTCTCCCAAGTCGCCTCAGTCACGATGCCCGCTTCCATTAAATAGCCTTTTGAAAGTTGAACCAAACGGTTAAGATCAGCCGTTTTAAGGTAATGGCTGTTGACCCAGTTCAGTTTATCCACATCAAAGACCGCGCCGCTTTTAGAAACCCTTTCAATATTGAACTTGGCAATGAGTTCCTCCATGTTCATAATCTCTTGGCCATCTTCAGGATTCCACCCGAGAAGTGCAATAGAGTTGATCAGCGCCTCTGGCAAATAGCCTTTGAGCCTAAAATCCTCTACAGCCACATCACCTTGTCGCTTTGAAAGCTTCTTTTTATCTCGATTGAGGATGTTGGGAAGGTGGACAAAAGTAGGGGTTTGCCACTTGAAGAACTCGTACAGGAGTACATGCTTAGGCGTTGACGGAAGCCACTCTTCCCCTCTAATAACATGGGAGATCTGCATGAGGTGGTCATCGACAACCACTGCAAAGTGATACGTTGGAAATCCATCTTGCTTGATAAGCACCTGATCATCGAGTTCACAGGTGTTCACGGTGACTGTTCCTCTGACCAAATCTTCAAAGACCACATCTCGATTCACAGGGAGTTTCATACGCACAACACATGGCTCACCGGTAGCGATGCGCCTTTCCGCTTCTTCATGATCGATATCGCGGCAAAGTCCGTCATAGCGTGGCGTTTCGCCATTGGCCTTTTGATCTTCTCTGACCTTTTCCATGCGCTCCTTGGTGCAGAAGCAGTAGTAAGCATCCCCTTGTTCAATAAGCTGCCGAATGTACTGCTTATAGAGGCCTAGTCTCTGGGACTGGGTATAAGGTCCAAAACGACCGACATCCACCGTTGTATGTCCATCCTCCGAAAGCTTTGC
>JBBRGL010000085.1:0-9378 GCA_038240675.1 Peptostreptococcales bacterium | reverse complement strand
AGTCTCACGAAATTTATTTTGTGAAACAGAGTAGAGGGTTACCACAAGGCTAAAATTATTGGTATAATAACCAAGTATGGCATAGTGAAAAGGTGCTTAATCGATTGAAAACGCTCTTCCACCTCTATCCATTAATATACTTCACTTGACCCGTTGCGTCAAGTTTTTTAGACCGGTTAGAATAATTTCAAAGGGGTAGGGTATAATGAGTTCTACACGTCTGTATTACCGACAACTGTTTAGCATTGCAATTCCCATAACCCTCCAAAATCTGATTCAATCTTCTCTCAATACAGTGGATACAATCATGGTGGGGAAGCTGGGAGAGGTGTCCATCGCAGGTGTTGGTCTAGCCAATCAATTCTTTTTTATATTTTTAATGTTTCTATTTGGCATCAATAGTGGAACGTCGATTTTTCATTCTCAATTTCATGGGAAAGGGGATTACGTCTCTATTCGCAAATGCTTTGGTTACTCTTTGAAAATCGGACTTTTGACAAGTATTCCGTTTTCAATCGTCGGGATTTTCTTTGCACCTATGATTATTGGAATCTTTAGTTCTGATCCTTTGGTGCTTCAAGTGGGGTCGGATTACTTAAGGATTATTGCCTATAGTTTTGTCATTACTGCAGTTTCTTTCAGCTATTCGTCGGCGCTTCGAAGTATTGGGTTCTCGAATATACCCATGATGATTAGCCTTGTGGTACTGACCATGAATACCTTACTCAATTACGTCCTTATCTTTGGATTGTTTGGTTTTCCAAGGCTAGGTGTTGCCGGTGCTGCATGGGCTACCGCAGTTTCAAGACTCATAGAAGTCGCCGCCTTTTGGATGGTTGTCCATAAAGGGCACAAGTATTTGCACGGTTCATTTGCGGCGATTTTTCAAATTGATCCTAAGCTTGCAGCACGGATTAAACACACCATTGTGCCTGTTGTGCTCAACGAAAGCCTGTGGGGTATTGGCGTTTCGATTTATTTGATCGCTTACGCTATGCTTGGAACTGACGCGCTGGCGTCCTATCAAATCAGCAATACGGTTTTTAGGTTGTTTTTTGTACTGAGCATCGGTTTTGCCAATGCCTGTCAAGTCATGATTGGTCAACAACTCGGGAGAAGTGACTTCAAAACTGCCATTGAATATGCCCATCGATTTGTAAAGTTGGGACTTGTAGTAGGCGTTATTATTGGCGGTGCTATGGCCGTTATGGGACCACTCCTATTGCCGTTTTTCAAGGTCTCACCAGGAGTGTGGAAAGATGTTCAGTATACTTTGTGGGGTATGGGACTGATGATGGCGCCAAAGACCCTCTCTGCAATTTATGTAGTGGGCATTCTCAGGGGAGGAGGGGATACAAAGTTTTCCTTGTATCTTGAGATTCTCAATGTGTATTTGATTGGTATTCCCCTGTCTTTTATAGGGGTCATGCTCTTCCACTTGCCAATTTATTGGGTGGTGCTTTTGACGAATGTAGAAGAAGTGACAAAGGCCATTGCAGGAACGCACAGATTGATCTCTAACAAGTGGGCAAAAAATGTGGTTTCAGATTTATAGGGAGTGAAAGATGATTAGTCGAGAAAGAATACTGAACGATCCTTTGAAAAATGTACTTTTTGCTCTGGCTATTCCGGTAATAACGAGTAATTTGTTTCAAAGTCTTTATGACTTGACAGATACCTATTTTATCAGCATATTGGGTACACGGTATCTCGCAGCCATGCAACTTATTTGGCCAGTGATCTTTATGACCCTGTCTTTAGCCAGTGGGTTGGCAGTGGGTGGAGCAGCGCTTATTTCTCAAGCTATAGGCGCCAAAGCTCACGGGGATTCGAAAATCTACGCGGGTCAACTCCTTACATTAGCGGGCTTATCAAGTCTGATGATTGGGTGTATTGGTTTTTTTCTTTCAGAGACTATTGCAGGCTGGATGGGTGCTACTGGGCAGTTAAAGGATTTAGCGGCTACCTATTTGTCCATTTCTTTTATTGGACTTCCCACGGTATTTCTTTTTTTCGCTTATACGGCCATCCGCCAAGCCCAAGGGGATACCAAGTCACCCATGAAACTCACTATTATTTCGGTCCTCATCAATGTTGTACTCGATCCCATTTTTATATTTACACTCAATATGGGTATTGCAGGCGCTGCATGGGCGACGGTTTTGGCAAGAGCAGTAGTGCTACTCTATGCCTTTCCTAAAATGATATTAAGTGATAGTGGCATTGTTCTGAGGTGGGTAGATTTGAAACCCAAGAGGAAGCCTCTCAATCAACTGATCAAGACAAGTCTGCCAGCGGCGACTGGCCAAGCCACGGCATCTCTTGGCTTTGCAATTCTCAATACTTTTATCATTGGATATGGCGAGGCTGTCATGACGGCCTTTGCAATCGGGAATCGGCTTAGTGCGCTTACATTTATGCCTGCACAAGGCTACGGAACAGCCCTTGTCACAGTTGCTGGGCAGTCCATAGGTGCTCATAATATCAAAAGGGCAACCAACGCCTTTTGGGAGTCAGTTCTTTGGACAGCAGTCATATTGTCAAGTATGGGGATTTTGATGTATTTTGCATCAGATGTCATCGTCGGTATTTTTAGCAAGGATCCCGTGGTCATAACACAAGCGACGGCGTATTTGAAGCTTATCCTGATGACGCTTCCTTTCTTCGGGGTGTTCCAAAATTTAATAGGACTATTTCAAGGCAGTGGTCACACAAAGTATGCCATGATGATTATGATGGGCCGCTTGTGGGTTTTAAGAATTCCTATGGTGCTTATTGCAAGGTCTTTCAATCAACTGGGAGCTGAGGTTATTTGGTACGCTATGGTGGGTTCAAATGTGCTCATCGTCTTCTTCGGATTGAGCATTTATCTCAGCGGCAAGTGGAAAGTGCCACTTGTACTCAATCATGATTAGAGTGTCAAAAGTAAGTTTCTCGAATATACATACCGCATATAGTTCCAGTTAAACCATCCGGTAATATATGCGGTATGAATATGATCAACTAAGGGCTTTTGATACCCTACTCAATCATAGTGTAAATCAAAACGTGGGCAGTATGGAGTGAAAATCCTCTCGCTCAAAATCAAGAGTTTCTTCTGTGTTGGTCAGGAGTTTTGTAATCACGAGATCATTGTGTTTGAGAAGATCTAAAACTTGCCCCGTCAACTTATGAGACTCGAGATCGATATACTCAATAAATGGCCGCAAGGGATAATTTGGATTGTCAGCCTTGACGGCAGCAATACGTTTGTTGCTGAGCATGACAAGGCTCCCTATGGGATAAGGATAAATCTTGCGAATGAAAACGGACACTATTTTAGGGTCAAATGCTTGTCCACCACTGGCCATAATCAGTTCAAGGACTTCATTCGCTGGGACAGCCTTATGGGTGAGCGTATCGGAGGTCAAATCATCGTAAAGATTGGCTATGGCGACAATGCGGGCGTTTCGGTGGATATGCTCACCGATGGTTTTGTTGGGATAACCTGTACCATCATAGCGCTCATGGTGCTGCAAAATAATCACGCTGGCTGGCGCTTCAAGGGTAAAATGGTTTCTGATATACCGATGTCCAAGTTCTGCATGGCTCCTGAGGATTTTCTGCTGGTCCTCAGTGTAGGGCGGTTTAAGGCTGAGGAGTTCTGGCGGGACGAAGGTCTTACCGATATCGTGGAGTATGGATCCAATAAAAAGATTGTACAGCTCGTGTTTGTTCAGATTGATTTCAATGCCAATCACAAGGGAGATAAGGCCTACATTGAGGGCGTGCTGATAATGGTAGGTCCCTATGCTTTTAATATCAACCAAGTTGATCATAAGGACACTGGATTTAGTGATGTCATCGACAATATACTCGCATATCCCTTTGATGGATTGGATGTATTTGTTCATCTTAACTTTGTGCATTTTTTGCTTGAAGCTAGAACTGTCATTGAGGAGAGCATTGCTTTTTTCAATTTGAACGAAGGTTTCTCTGATCGCTTGAATCGCCTTTTGCCTCACTTCTGGCTTTATAACGTCCTCAATATCTTCATGAGAATACCCGTCGTCGATAAAGACAGAAAATATGCCGTTTTCTTGTATGCGCTCAGTCAAAGTAGCCGTTATTTCCACACCTTTTTTGAGCAGTATAGTGCCATTTTCACCATATAACGTTTTGGCGAGAAGGGTTCCTGGCTTGACGCAGTGGATCGGGACAACTCTCATGTAATCACCTCTTTTTGTTATTATATTAACGACAATATCTTCAATAACAGTTGTTGCAATAAATCGCACTAAAGTCCAGAAACATTAGACTTTAAAAGACTTTTGGATATGTTATAATAGGTACGTTGTAAAAAGAATTTAACGTGTTTTAGCCTTGCTAAGCGGCGAGACGACTTAACCCCTCTCTATCTATGGCTCAATTTGGAGGTTGCCAAACATGAGTAATCCCCCGAAAAAAAGAATGAACAAAGTCTATATTCTTATTATACCCGTTATTGCGTTTATAATCGGGTATTATAGTATGATGCTTATTCAAACTTTTAAATGGGACGCACAACTTTTCCAAATTAAAGCCCAAAATCAATTAAATTTTCAGGAGACAGTAGATAAAACACCTTTAAAGACAGGGATTTTGAGCGATTCCTCGCCAGAGGAAAGGCAGTCTGAGCAAGTGATGAAGTCTATTGTGTTTCCATCCATGGAAATTTATTGCATCGAAACAGGTACATACGTATCCGATGTGAAGGCATTTGAAAAATGCAGCGCGTTAAGTGATGAGGGATATGCTGCCATTATTTATAAAGAACGTGTTTTGCATGTTTTATTGACAGCATCAAAAGACCGTTCATCGGGTGAGGCTTTGATGGAAACCTATGGTCTACGTAAAGAAAAATTGAGTCTATATAAAGTTCATGTAGAACCTGCAGTACTCATGTATACAAGTGAAGCGGGTATAGAGGATCTTACGAAAACCGTTGATTATACCATTGCACTTTTGACCCAAACTTTTGCGTACATGGACCTAGAAAGCATTAAAGCACATACCCAAAAGGAGAAAAAAGCGTTTTTAAAAAGTCAGAGGGATGGCATCTTGCTAGCCCGTCAAGGACTAGAGCGCTCTAAAATAAATGCCCAGTTAAACGAGGTGCGTGAAAACGTTTTTCAGTTGCTTAACGCACACGAACACTATCTTTCTCTTTGGGAAAAAGCAAAAAAACCTTCACAAAGATTGATTTGGCAAGGCTTGCTTGAAGGGTTATTTCAATACGAACGCATAGTCCGTTAGGTATACCGTATGCCAAAATACTGGTAGTTTAGGCGAAAGCCTTCTATTATATAAAGAAAGCTAATTTTATTAAAAGGGGTGAAGCGTATGAGTAACCACTCTTTTATTGGTGGGATTCATCCTCCACACAATAAGCATCATTCAGAGCATCAAGCCGTTGTGACAGCTGAACAACCCAAAATTGTTCGCATTCCGCTGAGACAGCATATTGGTGCGCCATCTGATGCTATTGTCGTCAAGGGTGATCATGTAAAAGTGGGACAAAAAATTGGTGAAGCATCGTCATTTGTTTCCGCGCCTGTGCATAGTTCGGTATCTGGTATTGTGAAAGACATCCAGAAAGTAATGACTGCCGGGGGAATGGAACTTTGTGTGATCATTGAATCGGATGGTCTAGACCAGCTTCATGAATCTGTAGTACCAAAAGGCACCGTTGAAAGCTTGTCGTCGAAAGAGATTTTAGGGATTATCAAAGAAGCGGGAATCGTTGGAATGGGAGGCGCTGGTTTTCCAACCCACGTCAAACTTTCGCCACCTCCAGATAAGAAAATGGACACCATTATTCTAAATGGAGCAGAATGTGAACCGTATTTAACTGCAGATCACAGATTGATGCTTGAAACACCCGAGCGGGTCGTTCTTGGCCTTTTGGGACTTATGAAAGCCCTTCAAGTTGAAAACGGTTTTATTGGCATTGAAGACAATAAGCCGGATGCTGTGGAAGTCATGAAAAAAGCAGCAGAACCTTATGCGTCACAAATCAAAGTTGTCGGCCTTCACACCAAATATCCACAGGGCGCAGAAAAACAATTGATTTATGCTTGTACCAAACGCGAAGTGCCCTCGGGAGGACTGCCTATGGATGTCGGCATCGTTGTCAACAATGTGGCGACTGCGGCTGCTATTGCAGATGCTATATATCAAGGGATGCCTCTTGTTGAGCGAATCTGTACAGTGACTGGTGCAGCCATTAAGAACCCTCGAAACTTGAAAATCAAAATGGGCGTTAGTCTTCAGGAAATTATTGATCAGTGCGGTGGTTATAAAGAGACACCGCGAAAAATGATTCTCGGTGGACCTATGATGGGTTTGTCTGTATTCAACACAGATCTGCCTGCTACAAAGACCACTTCTGGAATACTTATGCTTTCTGAGGCAGAAGCTACCTTGCCTGAACCCGAAAACTGTATGAAGTGTGGGAAATGCGTCAGCACGTGTCCAGCATACTTACAACCACTCACAATCAGCGCATATGCCCTGCTGGGTCAAAATGAGCAGGCGGAGAAATTCGGCGCTATGGACTGCATCGAATGTGGTGCTTGTGCCTATATTTGTCCTTCTAAGAGACCGCTTTTACAGACCATTCGGCTGACAAAACGCGAAATATTGGCCAATCGTCGAAAATCTAAATAGGATAGGGGGAAGACTCATGGAATCACGCTTTATCGTTTCAGCATCGCCCCATATTCGCTCCAAGGAGACGGTTAAAGGCGTTATGCGCGATGTTGTCATCGCTTTAATGCCAGCTACACTTTGGGGAATTTATGTCTTTGGGATAAACGCACTTTTTATAGTTCTTTTGTCTGTAGGTGCAGCTGTGCTGACTGAGTACCTCATTCAGCGCTTTATGCGTAAACAAAAAACGACCATTGGAGATTTAAGCGCAGTTGTTACAGGCCTTCTTCTTGCAATGAACGTACCATCCACTGTTCCACTTTGGATTCCGATTATTGGTTCTGTCTTTGCAGTCGCCATTGTCAAACAAGCATTCGGTGGCCTTGGGCACAACTTTATGAATCCAGCTTTGGCTGCGCGCGCTATGTTATTCGCTTCATGGCCTGTTCAGATGACAGGCTGGGTGACGCCTGGTGCAGATGCTGTCAGCACAGCGACGCCCCTTGCCATTATTAAGGCAGGGACAGATTTAGGGGCACTTCCAAGCCTTTGGGATGCTTTTACGGGGTCCGTAGCAGGCTGTATCGGAGAAACATCAGCACTTCTACTGGTTCTTGGTGGGCTTTACCTGCTTTACCGGCGAGTCATCACCATCCGTATACCAGCGCTTTACATCGGCACAGTGTTTATCATGTCAATGCTCTTTACAGGTTTTGATGTGATGGATTCTCTCTATGGACTGGCGGCTGGAGGACTGATGCTCGGCGCATTCTTCATGGCCACGGATTATTCCTCTTCACCTGTGACTCCTGTTGGTCAATGGATATTTGCCATTGGCTGCGGCGTGATCACCGCCCTTATCCGTTTCAAGGGCGGCTATCCAGAAGGTGTTTCCTACTCGATACTCCTGATGAACGTCGCGACGCCTCTCATTGAAAAATACACGGTAGGCCGTGTCTTTGGAGGGAGCAAAAAATGAAAAAAATTATAAAACTCGGTATTATTCTGTTGGTGATCAGCTTTATTGCGGCAGCTGCTTTGGCATTTACAAATGAGTTGACTGCCCCTGAGATCAAAAAACAAAGAACTGCAGCCAGTGAGTTGGCTCGGAAAGATGTTTTGCCTACTGCTGAGAGTTTTGAGGCGGTGACGCCAGAGCAACTCGCAACGCTTGTAGCAAACAATCCTAACGTCCAAGAGGCCTATGTCGGCATGAAAGGTACTGAGATTGTTGGGTATGTTGTCAAATCAAATCCCACAGGTTTTAGTGGTCCCGTCGAAGTCGTTGCGGGTATTGCTGTAGATGGCACTATTGCAGGCGTACGCATGGGTACCAATCAGGAGACTCCCGGCCTTGGATCAGTGGCCAAAACACCAGGTTTTTATGAACAGTACAACGGCATGAAAACAGACCAACCCATAGGTGTCAATAAAACCACTTCGACTGAGTATGAGATTCAAGCCATTTCTGGTGCGACGATCACATCGAGATGTATCACAAAAGGCGTCAACAATGCGATAGAAGCCATTGCATTGTTGAGCGGAAAGTAGGGGCTGATGAATATAAAACACTTTACCAATGGTCTCATCAGAGAGAATCCGATATTCTTCCAATTGATTGGAATGTGCCCAACACTTGCTGTTACAACGTCTGTTGAAAATGGTATAGGAATGGGACTTGCAACAACAGCGGTTTTGATCCTTTCCAATGTGGCTATATCAATGCTCCGCAAAATTATTCCTCAAGAAATTCGAATTCCTGGGTTTGTCGTCGTCATAGCAACATTCGTCACAATTGTCGGCCTTCTCATGGAAGCCTATGTACCAGCCCTTAATGCCTCACTCGGAATTTTCATTCCGCTGATCGTGGTCAACTGTATCATTCTTGCTCGGGCTGAAGCATTTGCATTTAAAAATAATGTTGCAGCTTCATTCTTAGATGGACTAGGAATGGGACTTGGATTTACACTTGCTCTGATTATACTAGGGTCTATCCGCGAGATTATTGGCGTTGGTTCATTTTATGGCATCAGCTTGTTTGGCGCTGGTTACAAGCCCGCCATCATGATGATACTCCCTCCGGGAGCGTTCTTAACACTTGGTTTACTTCTCGCATTCAACAATGTGATTAAAGCCAAGAAATCGTCTTAAGGGAGGTACTTCATGGATATAGGTGGTTTGTTTGTCATACTTGTCAGCTCTATTCTCGTCAATAACTTTGTCCTTAGCCGTTTCTTGGGCATCTGTCCCTTCCTCGGCGTATCAAAACAAGTTGAAACAGCGACTGGAATGAGTATGGCCGTTACGTTTGTTATCACTTTAGCGGGTCTAATCACATGGGCAGTTCAAAAGTATATTCTAGTAGCGTTTCACTTAGAGTTTTTACAGATTGTTGCCTTTATTTTGGTCATCGCCTTCTTGGTTCAATTTGTCGAAATCGTCCTCCAAAAAATATCGCCATCTCTGTATCAGGCACTTGGCGTTTATTTGCCACTGATTACGACAAACTGTGCAGTTCTTGGACTTGCACTGATCAATATTCAAAAGGATTATAACCTGCTTGAAACTTTGGTAAACTCCATCGGTGCACCCCTTGGGTTTTCCCTTGCCATTATCCTCTTTGCAGGCATAAGGGAAAAATTAGAGATGGCTGATATTCCTGCACCTTTCAAGGGATTCCCAATTGCCCTCATAACGGCAAGTTTGATG
>JBBRGL010000084.1:0-9399 GCA_038240675.1 Peptostreptococcales bacterium | reverse complement strand
GAGTGTCAAAAGGGCGTCTGCTTGAAACCCAATTATTCATACTGCATATAGTTCCAGTTGAACATTCCGGAACTATATGCAGTATGAATAAGATCAACTACGGACTTTTGACACCCTAATCATCATTGTCTATTGATTTTTTTGTGGCATTCAGGGAGTCCTGGTTCAACGGCATTCAAATTGGTATTTTATAGTAGGGGAGGGTCTCAGTGCCCTCCTTGACCCGATTCGAATCTCTTCGGCCGTATAGAGGGCTTGATTCACTTGAATTCCCAAAAGGAGGGCGCGGAGACCCTCCCCTACCTAAGACAAAGGCAAATTTTATATTTGAATTGGAATTTATAGTGGGGGGTGGCCTGTTTAAAACCCATTCAAAAGACCTAACGCAAAGGACGCCAAGGTAAGGCAAAATGCATAAGGTCGCAAAAGGTTGGAATTCAAAGACCGGATGGACACACGGATCCATCCCTACGAAAGCCATTAAAGTATCGGCGGTTTGCAATTTTTGATTTTTGTTTGTGTAGGGTCAGACCCGTGTGTCTGACCGGGGGTTATAATTTTGGTAGTTTTTATTATTGATTAGAGCGTCAAAAGTAAATTTCTCGAATATTCATACCACATATAGTTCCAGTTGAGCCATCCGGAACTATATGTGGTATGAATATGATCAACTAAGAACTTTTGACACCCTAATCATTATTGATTAGAGTGACTAAACAGATAGTTCGAACGATATATGCCAGGTCGAGGGGGTCATGAAGAAGGTAAAAGACTCGGAATGACCCTTTGCGTTCTTTGCGTGGATGTTGAGTCTTTGGTTTATGTTGACCGTTACGCCTGTTTGATACTGAGGGATGTTTTGTGCCGCACGAGGTCTATGCCGATGACTTTGACTTGGACGATGTCACCGACGGATACTGCTTGGTGGGGATCTTTGATGAATTTTTGACTCAGCTCTGAAATGTGGACGAGGCCGTCATTTTTGATGCCGATGTCCACAAAAGCGCCAAAATCCGTCACGTTTCTCACTGTACCTGTTAGCACCATGCCGACAGTCAAGTCTTCTATTGTGAGGACATCCGTCCGCAGAGTAGGTTGTGGGTATGATTCTCTCGGGTCTCTTCCTGGTTTTTTGAGTTCACTAATAATATCTCTAAGAGTTGGTTCGCCAATTTCTAAAATGGATGCTAACGTTTTGATTTCACTTTCCTCAAGGGTTTTCATTCCCTCGGTCTTCAATGTTTTTTTATTGAGGTTGAGCTGTAAAAGGAGAGCCTCTGTCGCTTTGTAACTCTCTGGGTGCACACCCGTTTGATCCAATATTTCGTCAGAACCAGGAACCCTTAAGAATCCCGCCGCCTGTTCAAAAGCTGCCTTTCCAAACCGTGGTACTTTCAAAAGTTGTGCACGTTTTTTAAAGCCGCCATTTTCTTGTCTGAAAAGGACGATATTTTTGGCGAGGGTTTTGTTGATGCCCGCCACATAGGACAAAAGTGGCCAAGAAGCCGTGTTCACATCAACGCCTACAGAGTTGACCGCGTCTTCAACTACGCCAGTCAGCACCTCGTCCAGACGCTTCTGATTGACATCGTGCTGATATTGTCCAACCCCTATGGCTTTGGGTTCGATTTTTACAAGTTCTGCCAGTGGATCCACAAGTCGAGCGCCGATGGAAACTGCCCCTCGAATGGAAACATCGAGATCTGGGTATTCCTCTTGAGCAAGTTTTGAGGCTGAATACACAGAAGCACCTGCCTCGCTGACAATGGCATATGGAATTTCAAGTCCTGCTTTTTTCAGTGTATCCACAACAAACTGCTCCGACTCCCTGCTGGCTGTGCCATTGCCGATGGCTATAAGGTCCACTTTGAATTTCTTGATCCATGACACAAGGACCTCAGCGGCTTTCTCGGTTTGATGGTGGGGCGCAGTGGGATAAATAGTCACATAGTCCAGTAGCTTGCCACTTTCGTCCATGACAGCCATTTTGCAACCTGTTCTATAGGCGGGATCATAGCCGATGACCGTTTTGCCCTTGATGGGTGCTTGAAGGAGGAGTTGTCGCAGATTGAGTCCAAAGACTTTGATGGCTTTTTCTTCAGCCAAGTCTGTGAGAGCCGCGCGGATTTCTCTTTCAAGAGAAGGCTCCATCAAGCGGTGAAGGCCATCAAGAATAGCCACGTCAAAGTAACTTGAATGCGCAGGATTTGGGATATGGTTTAAGACAAGAGAGTCTAGATCTTCCTTGAGCCATTTGAGTTTGACTTTAAGCATCTTCTCATTTTCACCCCGGTTTATAGCCAAAATACGGTGTGGTGGTATAGTTTTGATGGCTTCTGAGTATTCTGCATACATTTTGTAGGTCGGATTTGGCTCTGTTTCCTCGCTGCCGATTAGTCCACGCGAAAAAATAAAATCACGCACATTCTTTCTAAGCACCGCTAGATCCGAAATCCATTCTGCGACAATATCTTGCGCGCCAGCAATAGCCTCTAATGCATTCGACACACCGCGCTCTATATCTATATAATCTAAGGCTAATGCCATGATGACCGCATCGTCTTTTTCTGCAGTGTAGAGGGCTTCGGCTAATGGGAGTAAGCCTTTTTCCATAGCGATAGTGGCCCGAGTCCTTCTTTTAGGTCTAAAAGGTCTGTAGAGATCCTCAAGCTCAGTCACCGTCTGAGCCTTTTCAAGCTCCGCTTTGAGTTCATCGCTCAGATTGCCCTGTTCGCCAATGATGCGCAGTATATCCTCGCGCTTTTTTTCGAGATTTTTAAGCATCTCGTAGCGGTCGTTTAGATCTCTTAACACGATGTCCGAAAGATTTCCCGTCATCTCCTTGCGATATCTAGCGATGAAGGGTATAGTATTGCCCTGTTCAATAAGGTCCAGTACACTTTTTACATTAATCTTACTCAGTTTAAGTTCTGAGGAAAGCACATCAATAAATTTGTCCATAAGTTTCCTTCCTAAATTATAATGGGTTACGACCCTTGGTCATAACCCATTATATCACCCTTTGCAGTTTTGAAAAATGACCTTTTGACGTCTTAAAGCTTGAATGTAGTCAATAAGCAATATCGACCCCAAAACAATCACACACATACTACCGTCCCACTACTGTCCCACGCGAAGCGCCGAACTCCCCTTCTGACTCACTATACCATGCTAATGCTGTGGTAATTTAGGACATTTTTGAATACACATCACAACGACCTATTGACGTCTTACAGTTTAAACATGGCAATGATAGTCTTTAACTTATCTCCAATGGTCATAAGGTCTCCCGAATTATCCCTGATAGTTTCCATCAGAATCATCTGAGATTCCATGGTTGCAGAAATTTCCTCTGCTACTGCTGCATTTTCTTCAGTTATAGCAGAAATGCCTTCGATCGACGTCACCACTATTTCCTTGCTTTGCGCCATCGCATCAATATTGCCCACTAAACCTCCAAGTTGTGATACCGTGAGCGCCATAGACTCTTCAATGGCATCAAACGAATGGACCACTTGCTCCATAACTTCGGAAGCACCATTGACAGCCGTTTGAGAAATGTTCATATTTGCATTGGTACTGCTGATTTCATGCAAGATTTCATCGATAATCGATTTGATTTGATCAGTTGCTTTTGACGTCTGTTCAGCGAGCTTTCTGATTTCATCGGCGACCACCGCAAAGCCCCTACCCGCATCACCGGCCCGCGCCGCTTCAATGGCTGCATTGAGTGCCAATAAATTGGTTTGCCCAGCGATGTTCTGAATAGCACTGACGATGTTGCCTATCATGGATGACTTTTCAGAGAGTCTTTGAACATTATGCCCTAATTCAGTGGTTGTCAATAATGCATCCTCAAATTTTACGTTCAACTTTTCAACGCGTCTTAATCCTTCCTTATTGTTGATCATGACTTCATCGGTATACATTTTGAGCTTTTCCGCACCAACGACGCCTGCACTAATTTCTTTTGCTAAATCGATAAGCTTTTCTGCACCTGTTTGTGCTTCTGCCGCTTGATGTTGAGCGCCTTTTGCAAATTCGCCAATGGCACTATTCACGCCATCAATTGCCTCATATCCAGAGAGGGTGATTTTTCTAAGCTCAACCGATGAATCTGAGAGAACCACGGAGTCCATTTTTAAGGTTCCGACGATATCCCTTAAGTTTTTCCGCAAATTCGCCACCGCAAGGCCAATAACACCCGTCTCATCTTTATAATCCAAAATGTCATCAAAACTATGATCATCCTCAATATCCAGTTTAGACGTTTTGTTTACCCAATCGGCAATTTTTAAAATAGGCTTAGTAATGGTTCGACTAATCACCATACTGAGTCCCGTCGCCGCAGCTATAATAAGGAGTGTCACTACCATGATAAGCAAAAGATTTCTTATAAATGCTTTGTCTGCCAATGCTCTCTCCTCATTAACTTTAGCTTCAATATCATCAATATAATTACCCGTGCCAATCATCCATCCAAAACTTGGATCCAGTTTGATATAACCCCTTTTCAAGAGCGCTTCCGTTTGCTTTGGTTTAGGAAAATAATAATCTAAATATCCAAATCCCTTGTCTTTCGACATTTTAATAAATTCTTGAATAATCATTGTCCCTTTTTTATCTTTAAGGGCCAAACGGCTGGTGCCTTCGACATCCGCTTTACCAAGCAAAACCACATTCGTCCCTTCGATGGTATCCGCCCAGAAGTAGCCCGTTTCGCCGTACTTGGCATTTCTAACAATGGAAGCCGCCAGTTTTTCCCCTTCTGCAGCTGTCATTTTTCCCGCGTCCACGTCGGCCTTCACCCCAGCGAGAGAACTCACCACAGAATCCACTGCGCTTTTTATGGTTAAGTCATAATCCGCTTTTAAAAGGGTTTCCAGCTGTGTAATGCGCTCGTCATTCACCTTGTAAAGCGTATAGCCACTTAATCCCCCAATGACAATGGCTGCAAAGAGAATATTGACAATAGCAACCATCATGATTTTGCTGCTTATTTTTTTCATTGAACTGCCCCCTTTTTCTTCTTTATGCATGAATACCCATTCAATTTGACTCTAAACTACCTTTCTTGTTGATATTGAAAACGTATAAAAAAAATTTAACAGTCGGAGAGACATACAAGGAGACCAGTTTAAAAGTCCGGTTTTAGAGGTTGCGGGGCAACAAGAAGTTCGAAGCGTGCGCTAAAGGAGAAGAACTGGGGAATCAACAGTTACAAAAAAAACTGTATCAAAAGAGAAAACTTTTGATACAGTTCATTCATTTTACGTTTGCAGCGTCCCAAAGGGACATTCAGCGTCCCAAAGGGACATTCGGCGCTCCAAAGGAGCATTCGGCGGAGCTAGATCGACTTCGATCTAGTTCCATTCCCCTACTTCTGGCTTTTCCACTGGAGATAGGCATCCATAAAATCATCCAACTCTCCATCCATAACATTTTGTACAGCGCCGACTTCATGGCCCGTTCTGTGGTCCTTGACCATTTGATAAGGATGAAAGACGTAGGACCGCATTTGAGAGCCCCAAGTAATCTGTGCATAATCCCCTTTAAGATCTTCGATTCTGTCCTTATGCTCCTGCTCTTTGAGTTCGATGAGTTTTGCCATGAGCATTTTCATGGCGGTGGATTTATTCTTGATTTGAGATCTTTCATTTTGGCACTGTACAACCACACCTGTGGGCAAATGGGTTATCCGCACAGCGGAGTCTGTGGTATTGATGTGCTGACCACCTGCACCTGTCGCACGGTAAGTGTCCACCTTTAAATCCACTGGATTGATGTCGATCTCTACACTGTCGTCAAGCTCTGGAATCAAATCCACAGAGGCAAAGGAAGTGTGACGTCTCGCCAATGAATCATAGGGTGAAATACGCACCAGTCTGTGGACGCCTTTTTCCGATTTTAAGTATCCATAGGCAAATGCCCCTTCAAAGTGAATGGTTGCATTTTTAATGCCTGCAGCGTCATCTCGAATGATGTCGAGCAAAGTGGTTTTGTAGCCACGTCGTTCACCCCATCTGAGATACATGCGCAGGATCATCTCCGCCCAGTCCGTGGCATCGAGCCCGCCCGAGCCGGCATGTATAGTGAGTATGGCGCTGTTTGCATCATATTCGCCGCTAAGAAGGGCTTCAAGTTTGCTTTTGATCAGCAGAGCCTTAAGTTTAGCCATATCTTTCAAAAAATCAGATTCCAAAGAGTCATCCTGTTCCTCTAAAGCCATTTGACATATGAGTCCCAAATCCTCATAAAGATGAGTGACATCCCTAAACTGTTCTAGACGTACCTGATAGCTCTTCTGTAGCTTCAATAGTCCCTGTGCTTTATCTTGATCATTCCAGATTCCTGGATCTTGGAGTAAGTCCTGTAATTCAGTGAGCTTGACTTCGAGAATATCGATGTCAAAGTGAAGCCCTCAGTTCATCGACTGATTGCTCGAGCTCTCTAAGCTCTAACTGTCCTTTTTCAAAAACCAGCACAACATCACTCTCCCTCGTCATGGATCCCATGACATTTTTTATACTTCTTGCCGCTGCCACACGGGCACGGATCATTGCGTCCGATTTTTTTGTCCTTACGCACGATAGGTTTTAATTCTTGTGGTCCGGCACTGGTTATTTTAGCCACTTGCTCCCGCTTAGTCTCCGTACGCACCGTTGCGTTGAGAATGAGTCTCACAGTATCTTCTTTGATAAACTGAATCATCTCATTGAACATCCCAAAACCTTCAATTTGATAGGCTTTGACAGGATCTTCATTGCCAACTGCACGAAGGCCTATACCTTGTTTGAGCTGTTCCATTGCATCGATATGATCGATCCACTTATTGTCGACGACTTTAAGGAGAATATAGCGTTCAATTTCTCTCAGGCGTTCCGTTGTGACTTCACGCTCTAAATAGTCATAGTGTCTTCCAACGGACTCCATAATAATTGCTTTGAGATCCTCCCGTGTAAATTCCCTATTAATGGTAATTTCCAAGTTGCGTTGGTGAAGGAATAGTGTATTCAGGTGATCCAAAAGGCCTTGGATATTCCATTCCTCAGGAAACTCCGATTGGCTGGTATAAAGGGCTATGCCTTCGTCAGTCAAAGAGTCGATCATGGTGTAAATATGGTCTTTAAGGTTATCCCCTTGCAATACACGGCTTCTTTCAGCATATATAATCTCTCTTTGTTTGTTGAGAACGTCATCGTACTGTAGAACGTGTTTACGAATGCCAAAGTTTCGACCTTCCACTTTTTTCTGTGCAGATTCAATGGATTTTGAAAGGATGCGGGCTTCGATAGGCGTGTCCTCATCCATTCCCAGCTTCTCGATCATATCCTTGACGCGCTCGCTCATAAAGAGTCGCATAAGGTCATCTTCGAGAGATATATAAAACTGTGTTGATCCCGGGTCGCCTTGGCGTCCCGCCCTCCCTCGAAGCTGGTTGTCAATACGTCTTGACTCATGGCGCTCTGTCCCTATAATATGAAGTCCACCAACGGATTTGACACGTTCAGCTTCAACATCTGTAATTGATCTGGCCAAAGCAAAATGCTTTTCATAGAACGCTCTGCCTTCTTTAAACTCAGGCTCTTCCATTTCGAGAGGACTAGTGGCATAGAACATTTGCTCGTCTGTCATTCCAGCCCTACGCATCTCCTGCTTCGCCATGAATTCTGGATTTCCGCCCAATACGATATCCGTACCACGACCTGCCATATTGGTTGCGATGGTCACTGCCGAAAATCGGCCTGCCTGAGCGACGATTTCAGATTCTTTGTCGTGCTGCTTGGCATTGAGGACTTCATGCTTGATACCTTTTCTCTTCAGCACTTTGCTCAAATACTCTGAGGTTTCAATGGAAATCGTACCCACCAGTATGGGTTGGCCGAGGGCATGTCTTTCCTCAATTTGCACCAGTACAGCATTGAACTTGCCCGGAACGCTGTTATAGACACAGTCTGGATGGTCTAATCTGACGATGGGTTTATTCGTAGGGATTTCGACCACATCCATGTTGTAAATATGCTTAAATTCATCTTCTTCGGTCTTTGCCGTACCCGTCATGCCGGAAAGTTTTTTGTACTGTCTAAAATAATTTTGAAGGGTAATCGTCGCCAAGGTCTGAGACTCTTTTCTGACCTCGAGGCCTTCTTTAGCTTCAATGGCTTGATGTAGGCCATTCGAATAGCGTCTACCCAGCATCAATCGCCCTGTAAATTCATCGACGATGAGTATTTCGCCGTCTTTGACGACATAATCTACATCCGTTTTCATGAGCACTCGGGCTTTAAGGCCTTGGTTCACATGGTGTGAAATTTCCATGTTTTCAGGTTCTGAAAGGTTGGTGATCTTGAAGAAACGTTCCGCTTTCTGAACGCCGCTCTCGTCAGTCAACACAACAGATTTGGCCTTTTCATCGACGGTATAGTCCACCTCGTTTTTCAGGGTTTTGACAAATTCATCTGCTAAATGATAGAGATTTGTGGATTTACTGCCTTCGCCAGAAATAATGAGAGGCGTTCTTGCTTCGTCCACCAAAATACTATCCACTTCATCGATAATGGCATAGTTGAGTACGCGCTGTGAACGTTCATTAAAAAACACCACCATGTTGTCACGCAAGTAATCAAAGCCAAACTCATTGTTTGTTCCATACGTAATATCCGCATTGTATTGATCCCGTCTAAGGGTGCCTTCAACGCCATGAATAATACAGCCGACTGTAAGGCCTAAAAAGCTGTAGACTTTGCCCATCCAATCTCTGTCACGCTTTGCTAAGTAATCATTGACAGTGACCACGTGGACGCCGTCTCCAGAGAGTGCGTTGAGGTAGGCCGGCAGAGTAGCCACAAGGGTCTTACCTTCACCAGTACGCATTTCCGTAATGCGACCTTGATGAAGGACTATACCACCGATAAGCTGTACTCGATAATGTCTCAGTCCAATAACCCGTACAGATGCTTCTCTGACGACTGCAAATGCCTCCGCCAACAACTGATCTAAGGTTTCTCCATTTTGATAGCGCTCCTTGAATTCGACTGTCTTTGCCTTAAGCGCGTCATCACTAAGCCCCTGCATCGCTGGCTCGTATGCTTCTATTTCATTCACCCATTTGTCGAGTTTCTTCAGTTCGCGCTCGCCTATGGTCCCTTTTATCCAATCTATGACACCCATTTGCATTCCTCTTTCTTATCTTAGTATCTACACTTATCGTTATATTATATCATATCCTATGAATTTGAAGAAACTGTGAATAAAGGGCTGTATCAAAATAAAAATTTTTGATACAGCCCCTTTAATTTTTAATAAAATTTTCTATACCCAGTGTAGCCGTTGTTGCCAGGTCTGCGGTAGTACAGCGTATTGTTCATCTCTGATTGAATAAAGAGCATAACACCTATG
>JBBRGL010000083.1:0-9471 GCA_038240675.1 Peptostreptococcales bacterium | reverse complement strand
ATGTGACTGTCGAATTAGAGACGAGAGGCCTTCTCCTTCGATTTGAAGACAACGCTTTGTTTGACTCAGGCAAAGCGGATTTAAAGCAAGGGAGCGTCATAACACTCCAATTTCTTGCGGAGATTCTCAATACTGAAGAATTTAAATCAAAAAATGTCCGTGTTGAAGGTCACACAGACAATGTGCCAATAAATACCTCGAGATTTCCTTCAAACTGGGAATTGTCAACCGCTCGCGCATCAAATGTCGTCAGATTTTTTATTGAAAAAGGCAAAATGGTACCTGCGCGTTTTTCAGCTTCGGGATATAGCGAATATTATCCTATAGCAAGCAATACCTTAGTAGAAGGAAAAGCGCTTAATCGGCGCGTCGATATTGTCGTACTGAGAGATGTGGACAAAATAGAGAATACCACAGAAAAAAAGGAGTAAGCGGATGAAAAAACCCATACTGTTTGCCATTATTGGCGTCGTCGTACTGATTATTATAGGAGCTGTTCTTTTTATTTTTGTCTTCAATAAAAAACAACCTGTCGATAAGCCTATCGTCTATCTGGAATATGCCTTAGACGAGCGCTACACCAACATAAAAGATCCTAAAATGATTTTGAAATTTTCCTTGATTATACAATATACCAATGAAAAACTCACACCGACTTTCGATATGAATAAAACTAAAATAAACAACAATATTTTGCAGTATTTTAGAACCAAGAGCGCTGAGCAACTAAATGCTGCCAATGGACAAGAACGCGTCAGAGAGGATTTGCTCGAGATTGTCATTGAAGTCATGGGAAGCGATACAGAATCCATTACGGATATCTTGTTTGACCAATTTATTATTCAAGGATAAAAATCGATTTTGACGAGGGGAGTGGTGTAAATGTCAGATGTATTGTCACAAAATGAGATAGATGATCTGCTTAACGCCCTCAGTACCGGAGAAGTTGACGTCCGTGAGATTGAAGACGAGACCCGGGAGAAAAAAGTCAAAAAATATGATTTTAGGAGACCTGACAAGTTTGCTAAAGACCAACTGCGAACGCTTGAAATTATTCATGAGAATTTCTCGAGACTTCTGAACAATTTCTTATCGGGCTACTTAAGGACGTATATTGAAGTTGATGTGCTCTCAACACAAGGGATGACCTATAATGAATTTAGCAACTCCATATCCAATCCCGCGATTTTAGGCATTGTCAATTTTGCGCCCCTCGATGGGCAAATTGTTATTGATGTATCTTATGACATCGCTTTTGCAATGATCGAAAGGGTTTTAGGGGGAGCTGGCAAAAATTCCAATCTCAAGGATGCGCGTTCTTTGACGGAAATTGAACTGGTGTTGCTCAAGAATATTTTGATGAAGTTTATTAATTTGATGCGTGAATCATGGAGCAATATTATTGAGCTCAAACCAAAGCTCGAAAACATTGAATCCAATTCGCAGTTTGCACAAATTGTTTCTCCAAGTGAATCCATAGCCCTCATCACCTTCAATTTGAAGGTTGGAGATTCAGAGGGCATGATTAATATTTGTATTCCACATTTTGTTATTGAACCTATTTTACCGAATTTAAGCTCAAAGCTCTGGTTTTCTGGTAATATGAAGAAGGACCTCACACCACCGGAATATGAAGCACTTAAAACCGGTATTGGCAAAACAAACCTTGAAGTGAGAACCGTGATTGGCAGAACCGTTGTATCCGTTCAAGAATTCTTGACACTGAACATCGGAGATGTATTGATTCTGAACAAACAGGTAGAGGGCCAACTCGAAGTCTATGTCGAAAATGATCTTAGATTCTACGGCAGACCGGGTGTCTCTAAGAATAAACTTGCGGTAATGGTTACAGAGAGTGCGCAGGAAGGGGATGAAATTCATGGCTGAGATGCTATCTCAAGAAGAAATTGACGCTTTATTAAACGGTGGCTCATCCGCTTCATCCGATGAAGATGAGGATGATTTTCAAATTGAAATCTTAACAGCAGAAGAAAAAGATGCTTTAGGCGAAATTGGGAACATCAGCATGGGAACAGCTGCAACAACTTTGTTTACCCTTTTAAACCAGAAGGTCACGATCACGACGCCAAGGGTTTTTGAAACAAAGTTCAAAAAATTAATAAATGAATACAATGACCCTTGCGTTACCATTACCATTCAATATAAAATAGGCGTAGAAGGCTTAAATTTATTGATTATCAGTGAGCGGGATGTGAAAATCATCACCGATTTGATGATGGGTGGAGATGGTAGCAATATCGCCGATGAATTAACTGATTTGCATCTCAGCGCCATTGGGGAAGCGATGAATCAAATGATTGGTTCTTCTTCAACTTCCCTTTCTGAAATGATTAATCGAAAAGTCGATATTTCGCCTCCTGAAGCGTTCTACAATAATCTGAGCAATCTCACTCAAGAGATGATTGGTATTTCGCCTGAAGAGAACATAGTCAAAATTTCTTTTAGAATGACTGTTGGTGATTTGATTGACAGCGAAATAATGCAAATCCTTACAATACCTTTTGCCAAATCCCTCGTTGAAAGCGTTATGAATCCAAAGGCGAGAGAAGAAAAAAGCAAAAGCAAAGGGGCCGCACCGGCGCCACAACCACAACACGCGCCACCCCAACAACAGCAACAACACCAACCTCAGCAACAGCAGAATCAAGCACCGCAGGAACAACCGCACTACAACCAACCGCCTCCCGAGTATTACCAACAGCCCGCTGCGCAGAGACAACCCGTCAATGCTCAACCAATACAGTTTCAATCTTTTGATACAAACGCGGGTTATATGGGTATAACAAGTGATATCAGCTTGATCAAGGACGTTCCGTTAGAAATAACGGTTGAACTTGGCAGAACACACAAGAAAATCAGCGAGATTCTTGAGTTTTCCCAAGGTTCGGTGATTGAACTTGACAAACTTGTCGGCGAATCTCTTGATATTTTGGCAAATGGCAAAAAAATTGCTAAGGGAGAAGTTGTCGTCGTCGATGAGAATTATGGCATCAGAATTACAGAAATCATTGTACCAGAAAAAAGATTAAATAACATGTAGGATTTAAGGAGGAATTAGAATGGCAAACGGTATTTTAGTTGTGGACGATGCAGCATTTATGCGCATGATGATCAAGGATGTACTCACAAAGAATGGCTATGTAGTTTTGGGTGAGGCAGAGAATGGTCAGAAGGCCATTGAAAAGTACAAAGAGCTATCTCCAGATTTGGTCATTATGGACATCACTATGCCAGAAGTTGATGGTATTCAAGCAGTAAAAGAAATCAAAAAATTCGATCCTGCTGCAAAAATTGTGATGTGTTCAGCAATGGGTCAACAAGCTATGGTTATTGAATCTATACAAGCAGGCGCGCGCGATTTTATCGTCAAACCGTTCCAAGCAGACCGTGTCATTGAAGCTGTCAAGAAGGTTATTGGATAATGCGACTTTTGATAATGAACCCCTTGAGTACAGTTAGACAAGGGGCAGAGTTTAATGCCAATGTTTCGATATTTGCAGTGTTTTGTTACATACTGCTTTTCATTGGAATTTTAGCTTTAGCTTATTTTAGTACGCGATTTGTTGGCAGTGCCTATGATCGCTCACGAGGTGAATCGAAAATTCGCGTCATAGACCGTAAAATGCTCTCACAAGACAAAAGTATAGTTGTCGTAAAAGTGGCGGATATACATTATGTTCTCTATTCGGATCGCAGTCACACGCAGTTACTCGACAAACTTGACAGTTATCCAATAGATGTTCAACCGGAAAAACCTGTGAACTTTCAAAGTATACTCCATCGAATTTTGAACCAAAAAAAAGACTCAAATGCGTAGGTGTTTTATGTCCAGAACCAAACTAATCGTTACTGTGTTCATACTGCTATTCGTGTTTGGGTTTTCATTTGCTGAGGTGGTATCCCTACCAACTGTCATTGTTGATTTTGGTGGGGAACAGACTGGTCAAGGAATAGCTTCAACTGTCCAAGTTTTGATCCTTTTAACAATCCTCACAATGGCACCTTCAATCGTCATCATGATGACTTGTTTTACACGCATTATTGTTATTTTATCTTTTTTAAGAAAAGCAATCGGACTTCAGTCTACGCCTCCGAATCAGGTCCTTATTGGGCTCGCATTGTTTTTAACCTTTTTTATTATGTCACCCGCAATTGCGGAAATCAAAACAAATGCTTATGACCCTATGGTCAGAGGTGAAATAAATCAAATTCAGGCATATGATGCAGCCCTTAAACCATTGAGGGAGTTTATGTTTAGGCAGGTAAGAAGCAAAGATTTGGCTTTGTTCGTCAAACTTGCAGGAGATGAAAAACCGGATAATTTACAAGATATTCCTACAACTGCCTTGATTCCTGCATTTATGATCAGTGAATTAAAAACGGGCTTTGAAGTAGGTTTTTTACTATTTCTACCTTTTATAGTCCTCGATATGGTGGTTTCAAGTGCACTTATGTCCTTAGGGATGATGATGCTCCCGCCAGTCATGATTTCTCTGCCTTTCAAAGTCCTTCTATTTGTGGCAGTTGACGGTTGGAATCTCATTATACAGTCCATTTTAACGGGAATCAGGTGATCTTATGAATGAAGGGCCAATACTTGATTTATTCACTGAAACAATTAAAGTAATTTTATTATTGTCTGCACCGATTCTTTTGATTTCGCTCATCGTTGGTTTTATTATTTCAGTTTTTCAAGCAACAACGCAAATTCAGGAACAAACACTAAGTTTTGTCCCTAAGATACTGGCAATTTTTTTGTCGTTGATTATTTTCGGCCCATGGCTTTTGCGTATTATGATTGAATATACCGAAAGAATCTTCTTAAATATCAATATGTACATTTTTTAGGAGGCGGTTAAATGATACTTACCACTTCCTTACAGGTTTTCTTATTGGTATTTACGCGGATACTGGCAATCTTTATGTTTTTGCCTGTGTATGGATCCAACAATATTCCCATCCAGGCCCGTATTATTTTTATTTCTTTTCTCAGTCTAGCCTTGATGCCTATTGTAAACATCACCACAGCCGTGCCACAAGATATACTCATCTTTGGCGGTGTGCTTTTATCTGAATTCCTCATTGGCCTTACCTTGGGGTTTATCGGATTACTGGTGACAAATGCAATCTATTTGGCAGGACTCCTCATTGATATGAGCGTTGGATTTGCTATGGTAAATGTTATAGGTGTTCAAGATGAATCCGAAGTTGCGGTTACTTCTAATTTTATGTATATATTGGCTATGTTTATTTTTCTCATGCTAGATTTTCACCATGAAATTATCAAAGCAATCGTCAAATCTTTTGAAATGATTCCTGTTGGGGCGTTTAATTTTAATTTTTTTGTCGTCAACCACTTCTTTGTCATCACAAAAGAGTCTTTTGAAATAGGCTTTCAAATTGCAGCACCAATACTCTTGACCATTATGATTATGGATTTGATTCTTGGTATTCTTTCAAAAGCAATGCCAGGCATGAATATTTTCATGGTGGGTATGCCTTTCAAAATACTTGTGGGATTATTCACTTTCTATTTAATACTGCCCTATATTCAGAATGTACTGGTCCTTTTATTCCAGAAAATGATAGAATATATGAATCAATTGATTTGGATTATGAAAGGGTAAACCATGGAAGAGTTGAAAAATCAACCGGCGAACGATTTTGCCTCGCGTGGATTCATCTTGAATTTGCAATTTTTCCAAGGTGAAAAAACGGAAAAAGCGACACCCAAAAAGAAGAAAGAGGCGAGAGATAAGGGACAAGTTGTACAGACTAAAGACATTAACTCAGCCGCTACATTGTTTGGCGTATTTTTGTTTCTACAGCTTTTTTCAGATTTTTATATTGAGTCTTTCTACAGACTCTTTAAAGATTCTATGACCTTTTCTGGGCAGTTTAGCGAAACTCTCACCCAAAGAAGTTTGTATACACTGTCTAATTACGTCATTCTTGAATCTCTAAAACTCAGTATTCCCATACTTTTAGTAGGGTTGATTATAGGAATTATCACCAATATAATGCAAGTTGGGTTCTTGTTTACAGTTGATCCCTTGAAATTCAAACTCGACAAAATCAGCCCCATCAAAGGTTTTAAACGTATGTTTTCATTGAAATCCGTCGTGGAAATGGTCAAATCCCTCTTAAAAGGCTTTGGTTCGCTGATTATTACCTATCTTTATCTCAAAGACCAAGTGGATGATTTGGTGTTGATGCTGGATTTGCCTGTTTTACAAATAGCAGCCCTAATGTGGAAAATACTCTTTAATGTCGTTATGAGAAACGCTTTTTTAATGTTTGTCATCGGAATGTTCGACTATATTTACAAGTTATGGGAAAACGAGCGCGAATTAAAAATGTCTAAGCAAGAAATCAAAGATGAGTACAAGTTAATGGAAGGGGATCCGTTGATCAAGTCGCGTATTCGCGAAAAACAAAGGCAATTTGCCATGAGCCGCATGATGCAAGAAGTGCCAAAAGCCGATGTGATCATCACAAACCCTACCCATTTTGCTATAGCTGTTCAATATGACTCTAAGCTCGGTCAGGCACCAAAGGTTTTAGCAAAGGGTCAAGATTTAATCGCCCAAAACATCAAAAGAGTGGCTGAAGAGAACAATGTACCTATTATTGAAAACAAATTACTCGCTCAGACACTTTATAAAACCGTTGACATCGGAAGCTTCATACCGTCAGATCTCTATGAGGCGGTAGCAGAAGTCCTTGCCTATGTATATAGCATAAAAAAGACATAGGAGTGAAGTATGATTAATCGTTTAGGGGACAGTGTAGTCGCTATTGTTGTCGTTTCTATTGTACTGCTGATCATCATTCCAGTTCCTCTGGTATTTTTAGATTTATTTTTGAGCATCAATATATCCATTTCACTGCTCATTCTATTGATCTCTATGTTTAATCAAGAGCCGTTGCAATTTTCAATTTTCCCCTCCATGCTGTTGATTACGACTTTGTTTAGATTGGCCCTCAACGTTTCTTCAACACGCTATATTTTGTCAGATGGGCAAGCAGGGGATGTTATTACTGCCTTTGGTGATTTTGTTGTCCAAGGGGATGCAATTGTTGGATTCATCATCTTTTTGATCATCATCGTCATTCAATTTATGGTTATTACAAAAGGTGCTGAGCGTGTTTCAGAAGTGGCTGCAAGATTTACGCTGGATGCAATGCCCGGAAAACAAATGGCCATCGATGCCGATTTGAATTCAGGACTGATTACAGAGGCAGATGCAAGAGCGAGACGCCTAAAAATTCAACGAGAAGCAGATTTTTATGGTGCCATGGATGGTGCCAGTAAGTTCGTCAAAGGAGATGCTATCGCAGGGATTATTATCACTGTCATCAACATAATCGCTGGGTTTATCATTGGCGCTACACGACTCAATCTTACATTACTTGATTCTCTGGACAGGTTCACACTCCTTACAGTAGGCGATGGACTGGTTTCGCAGATTCCAGCCCTAATGATTTCAACAGCGACAGGTATCGTCGTTACAAGAGCCGCTTCTGATTCAAGTTTGGGACAAGATGTGATCAAACAGCTTTTCAGCCAACCGAGAATTATGTTTATTCTATCGGGGGTCCTGTTTTTCTTAGGTGTTACCCCTCTACCTGATTTGCCCCTTTTCAGTTTGTCTGCACTGTTTTTCTATTTGGGGTATATACTTAGAAAAGAAGTCAAAACTGCTTCTGTTGCAGAACAGGCAGTGACCACAACTGAACAAGTCAGTGAAGCTGAAGATGCAAGGAAGCCTGAAAACATCATTCCTCTCCTTCAGGTAGATCCTATTGAGTTAGAATTTGGGTATGGCATCATTCCACTGGCAGACCCCAACCAAGGTGGTGATCTATTTGACCGCCTCGTCATGATCAGGCGGCAAATTGCACTGGAATATGGCATGATTGTACCTATGATCCGACTTAGGGACAACATTCAGCTACACCCAAATCAGTACAACATCAAAATTAAGGGTGCTGATATCGCTCAGGGCGAAATTATGTTTGATCATTATATGGCCATGAATCCCGGCTCGACTGAAGGTGAAATTGCTGGAATAGATACCATTGAACCTGCGTTTGGTCTTCAAGCCAAGTGGATTACTGAAGACTCAAGAGAACAAGCAGAGCTTTTGGGGTACACAGTCGTGGATCCTTCATCCATTATCTCAACGCATTTGACGGAAGTCGTCAAAAAACACGCTTATGAGTTGCTCACAAGGCAAGATGTTAAGCAGTTAATCGATAATGTTAAAGAAAACAACCCAACGCTCATTGAAGAATTGGTACCTAGTCAACTGTCTATTGGCGAAATTCAAAAGGTGCTCTCAAATTTACTCAGAGAAGGGGTTTCTATCAGAGATTTATTGTCTATTCTAGACACGCTTTCGGACTACACCCATGTAACGCGGGATGTGAATATATTGACGGAGTATGCCAGACAAAAGCTGTTTAGAACTATTTCGAAGCAGTATTTTCCTTCCATGACAGCTACGGTCATCACCATTGAACAGGAATTAGAAGAAATGCTTATGACCTCAATTCAACAAAATGAGTCGGGTTCATATCTTTCTCTTAGCCCTTCTACAACGCAAGGGATTCTCAATAGTCTAGCAGCGCTGATGCATCAATTGGTTTCTCTTGGAGAAATGCCTGTTGTTGTAACAGCTCCAATCGTTCGGTTTTATTTCAAACGGTTGACAGAGCAAATGATTCCTGATCTTATAGTACTTTCATATAATGAGCTTGATCCTCAAGTGCAACTTCAATCTATCGGGACGGTGACGAGTTAATGAAGGTTAAACGGTATTTAGCACAAGATATGCAAGAAGCAATGCAAAAGATCAAACTTGAGTTGGGGAGAGACGCTGTTATTCTTCATTCTCGCAAAATCAGAAAAGGTGGGTTTTTAGGTTTGTTTTCTAAAAATCTCGTTGAAGTTGTGGCAGCGATTGATGAAGAGGTCAAGAAGCCTCAAGAAGCTATAGAACGTCCTCAATTTGCACCTGTTCCTAAAAAGGATGTTGAAATAGAAGCTTTAAAAAATCAGGTCGATTCTATTAAAGATTTATTGCATACGTTGCTGGATAAAGTCAATCGCAATACTGTGGATGACGAAAAAAGCAATGAAAATCCTCTCTACAGAGTATTGATTGAAAATGATGTCAACAAAAGTGTCGTTGACCGTCTGATGGAAGTCGTCTCAAGACAAATATCTATGACTGGCGCTAACATTCCCGCTGCTCGCAATGCTCTAAAAGTTGTCATCAAAGATATGCTGGGTGTCCCCTACACTATTAAGACAGATTCTGATCAGCAGCGCATCATTTTTTTTGTAGGACCGACTGGCGTTGGGAAAACGACAACTTTAGCAAAGCTAGCAGCTCGCCTGTCATTGCTTGAGAACAAAAGAGTTGGCTTTATCACAGCAGATAC
>JBBRGL010000082.1:0-9595 GCA_038240675.1 Peptostreptococcales bacterium | reverse complement strand
CCCATTGCACCCGTCAATAATTTAAACGTGGAGCCAGGCTCGTATAAATCCGATACTATGGGGTTTCGCCACATTTGCGCCCAAATCCTATTCTTATCCGCATCTGTCCCCGCATCAATTTCAGCCTGAATAACGGAATCCATGGCGACCCTTGGATTATTAGGATCATAGTCAGGTATGGATACCATGGACAGTACTCCGCCTGTTTTGACGTCCATCACAATGGCCATGACGCGTTTTGGTTGATTAAAAACATAGCCTGTCTCACATGCTTTCTCAGTGAAATGTTGAATCACTTCATCGATGGTCAATCTGACGTTTAACCCGTTGATTGGCTCATATATTTTTTCTTGTCCATTGGCCAATTGTCTTCCCGATGCATCAGTATCCGTCAAAAGTTTGCCTTCGACGCCTTGTAAATCCTTATTAAACAACAACTCAATGCCCACAAGACCTTCATTATCATCGTTTGTGTGTCCTAGCACTTGAGCCAGAAAATTTCCATACGGGTAAACGCGCTTAATATCATCTGAAATCCAAATGCCTTTTAATTTTAGAGCTCGAATACGTTCAGCAGAGTCATAATCAATCTTCGAAAACAGTTTTACCAATTGTGATTCTTCTTTTTTCAGTATATCCGTCGTAGACGCCTCATCAAAATCATATGCCGTTTTCAATAGGGTTAGAATCTGAGGAACATCCTGGATTTCTTTGGGTTTTGCCCAAACGGTGTATGTTTTGACGCTGAACGCCAACTTAACGCCTTTACGGTCAAGAATCATGCCGCGTTCTGCAGGAATTGTAATGGACCTTGTATGCTGTTCATCTGCTTGTTTGCTGAGTTCCTCAGATTGTAGTACCTGAATGATGAACAGGCGGCTGGCAATAATGATAAATCCCAAAAGGATGCATCCAAACAAGAAAAAGAGCCTTTTTTTAAAAACTGCCTTTGGCTCTTTCATGGTTTTCCTCCTTATAATGCGTGTCTAGAGTATGAGCAAGTCCATAGTATTCTTCACGCTTACCTTTTAAACCGAGCTGCAAGTGCACCGACCTTTTCTAAAAAATCTGACTCATGGCCCTTAGCAGGTTCCGATTCAAGAACACGCGCAACTGCTAAATTATACCCTTTTGCAGCCTCGATGTAAATCATTTGTCCCTGATTGGGATAGCTCATGCCGAGTTGTTCTGTGCTGATTTTTTCAATGTTGTCCAAGGCGACTGACGTCTCTATTTGAAAATGCAACTCGCCTTTTTTCATGGAGAGTTCTTTGATTTCTTTCTTTAAAGTGAAAATCGAATATTTGGTTTCCGCTATGAGGGCATACCGATAGACCACAAGCACCAACATTGAAAAAAGGATCATCATGACGACAAACAACATGATTGCAGGAATCACTCGGCTGGGTGCTTTGCGCTGAGATTTGCTCTTATTCACTTGTAAAAAATATGGCACTTCATAATCGTGGTTCACTAACTGTCTCGCCGCCGACATAATTTCCTCCATTTTGTGACCTTTTATTTGATTGAGCGTAGTCGCTTTAAAAGTCTTATATTCTTTCCGCCACTCTTAGTTTTGCACTTCTCGACCTTGGATTTGCTTCTAACTCCTGGTCTGATGGACAGAGGGGTTTTCTTGTGATGACTTTCAGTTCAGCGCGGTTTGAACATCTACACACCGGAAATTCTGGAGGGCAGATACAATTCACACTCAAATCTCTAAAAGCATTCTTGACGATGCGATCCTCGAGTGAATGGAAGCTAATAATCGCAATTCTACCGCCTATAGCAAGGGATTGACATGCCGCTTTAATGGTGTCTGAAATAATGCTAAGCTCCTCGTTGACTTCAATACGAATGGCTTGAAAGGTCCGTTTCGCAGGATGAGGTCCATCCATTCTCGCCTTATGGGGAATGGCTGCTTTTATGATTTCCACCAATTGAAAAGTTGTCATAATGGGACCATTTTTTCTGGCTTCAACAATGAATTCTGCAATGCGCTTGGCCCAATTTTCTTCGCCGTAGTCGCGAATGACCTGGTGTAATTTCTGAGCAGAATAGTGATTGATCACTTCAAAAGCGCTCTTTGTGCTTCTGTTGTCCATGCGCATATCCAGAGGCGCATCGTTATTATATGAGAATCCCCGTTCAGCCGTATCCAGTTGATGAGAGGACACCCCTAAATCCAGCAATAGTCCATCGATTTTATCAATATTCAGGCCCTCAAGAACTGATTTTAGGTGACTAAAGTTATCGCGTACGAGGATGACCCGGTCCTCTGCAAATCCTAATTTCTCTTTTGCAGTTGTAATAGCTGATTCATCTTGATCTATTCCGATGAGTTTGCCTGTTTCTAGCCGCTTGACGATCTCTGCTGAATGACCTGCGCCGCCCAACGTTCCGTCGACATAGATCCCATCCGGTTTGATTTTGAGACCATCTAAACATTCTTCGAGCAATACGGACGTGTGCTTAAATGTCATCGTCATAGTCATCTCCTATATCCCTAACTCAGCCATACGTTCGGCCAAATCATCATAACTCACATCGCTATTCTGAGAATAGTGAGCCCAAGCTTCCTTATCCCACACTACAATACGTGAAGATACCCCAATGACAACAACATCCTTTTCGAGATGTGCATAGTCTCTCAAATTTTGAGGGATAACAAACCGTCCCTGTTTATCAGCAGATGTCTCTTGAGCACCTGCAAAGAATAAGCGTACAAAATTGCGCGCATTTTTATCAGTGACAGGAAGTGCCTTAAGTTTGGTCTCAAAATTGCCCCACTCCTGTTCGTCGTAGATAAAAAGACATTGATCAAAGCCTTTTGTCACGTAGAATACCTCTGACAGTTTGTCTCTAAACTTAGATGGCAAATTTAACCGTCCTTTTGGGTCAATGCTATGATCATATTCACCAAAAAACAATTCGCCACCTCCTTTCAAGGGATTTCAAACCACTTCAATCCACTTCACTCCACTTTATATCTATTTTACACAATATTTTTGGAAATTACAAGGTTAAATCTGAAATCCATTCAATTGAACCTGTCAAATATGCGCCTTATAAAACGGGCAAAAGCTGAGGGTTTTGACGTTAAACGCATGCCTTCATCTTGTCTATCAAAAGACATTTTTTCAGTTTCAAACCCTGTTATGTTATGGCCTCGAAAACTTATTGTAATGACTTTCGCACCGCATATAGAAGTTACTGAAATAGTTGTCGCTATATATGGTATGAAAATTCGAGAATTTCTTTTCAGTATTCACGCCTCACCAGGCATCCACTGATTCGTTATTATGCATTTTTAAAGTTAAAACCAATCCTTCTTCTATGCCTCAGTCAATTGCTTCCTTAAAACCTTACCTGATTTGTATTATTTCACATCTGTTTTGTACCAAAAATTGCGTTTTATTTGTTGATTATTCATCTAGGACTTTCGCCTCATTTTAAAAAAGCACACAAAAAAACACCCTTCTAATGGGGTGTTTTAACGCTTGTCTATGCTTGCTCTTTACTTAAAACTGCGTAGAAGTGTCAGAATTTCATGTGAATATTTGCATTTAAGTAGCCGTTCTACCCATTCACGTGCTTTGCTATAAGACGATTTTTCGGATAATATAGCGGGATTTAAGCACTTACAGTTACTTTCTGTCCCATTTTTGATCAGAAAAATTTCAGATTCAAAAGCCTGTGCAGCTTTAATGAGTAGACTTGCAGGTCGTGCATGGACGCCTGTTTTATGGATTATTTTGATAATCTTCATAGGTTTCCTTACAGTAATAAGTGCCTTGTGGTGAGACCCAATAAAATCAAGGTCAATTTTCACACTGTATTTTTTTGAAAAACTGCTTGTCCTAAAATATAAGTTGCGGAAATCGTCACATGCTCATCAAATATTGTGAAATCAGCACGACACCCAATCTCCAATCGTTCACGATCTTTAAGTTTCAGAAGGTCGGCTGGATTTGTCGTGACAAGCTCTACGGCTGATGAGATATCGCGTTTAGTCTGATCCATAAAGTTTTATGGGTTTACCTTTCTCTTAGGCTCGGTTGATTCACTATGCTTATACTAAAGACGCAGTATTTTGGGACATTTTCGAATACACATCACAGGGGTATTCTTACAACTTTTCATTCAGTAGATTTTTTTTAGCCTTTTGACGGTTGTAGACTATAAGACTTCCACAGATCAGAACAATGGCTAAACTGGCAATTTGCGCCGTTCTCAGTCCAAAGAACATCAGGCTATCCGTTCTGAGACCTTCGATCCAAAATCTCCCTAAAGAATATAAAACCCCGTACCAGCATATGATTTCACCCTCAAATTTCTTGTGCTTTCTTAAGAGGAGCAAGATTGCAAATACGCCTAAATTCCACATACTTTCATACAAAAATGTCGGGTGTACTTTGACGCCATCGACCACAATACCCCATGGCAAATTCGTTGGGCCTCCATGAGCCTCTTGATTGGCATAATTGCCCCATCGTCCTATAGCCTGAGCAAGAATCAAGGTCGGTGCAACGATATCTGCCAATTGCCACGTATTGAGTTTTTTAATTTTGGTATAGATGACCCCGGCCAATAAACCTGCTAAGACACCACCGTGTATGGCCATTCCACCACCTCGTATATTGATCATCTCCATAAAATTGCCTTTATAAAAATCCAAATTAAAGAGGACGTAGTATGCCCTTGCGCCAACAATAGCAGAGGGTAGGCAAACAAGCGCCAAATCGATGATATCATTGTCTTTGTAACCCAGGGGCTTAGACCATTTAATCGTCAAATATATGGCCAGAATCATGCCACAAGAAATAAAAATGCCATACCATCGAACAGCTATACCAAACACTTCAAATGCAACTGGATTCATTCTAAATCTCCCATCTCTTCTTTTTCTATTGGTTCGTTCTTAAGCATTCTAAGCTCACTATCCGTCAGAGGGCGATAATCCCCTAACGCTATAGATTCATCTAATATCAACGCTCCCATAGATAAGCGTTTTAAATAAGTCACCTCTGATCCGACGCCTTGGAGCATGCGTTTGACTTGATGAAACTTACCTTCATAAATCGTGAGTAAAATTTTTGATACCTCTCCCTGTTCAAGAAGTTCTGTCTTAGCTTTCTTTGTCACATACCCTTCTTCAATTTCAACACCATTTTCAAGATGCGAAAGTTGCGCGCTTGTCAAAGGCCCAAGGCAGTGCGCCAAATAGGTTTTGGGAACATGCTTCTTAGGGGAAAGTAAAGCATGGGCAAGATTTCCGTCATCTGTCAACACAAGAAGTCCCTCAGTGTCTTTGTCCAGCCTTCCAACAGGGAACACTTCACGCCGCTTCAGCCGGTCTTCTAGAAGGTCCACAACGGTTTTTTCTCTGGCGTCTACTGTGGCAGAAATAGCCCCTTGAGGTTTGTTCATGACGATATAAACGAAGGGTTCAAAATTCACGACTAAGTCGTCAAAAGTCACCTGATCTGTACCGATTACAATATGAATATCCGGCTTTTTAACAATTTTTCCGTTTAATTTAATCTGACACCGCTTGAGGGCGATTTTAATCTCTGTTCGAGTACCATAGCCCATATTGGCTAAAAACCGATCTAAACGCATTTAAAACTCCTTTATCAACCGCCAGCTAACGGGGTACATATTTTTGAAAACACCTTTATTCAACCGGCAAAACCCTAGAGGATACCCATCGACACATATTAAATGATAGCCCTCTTCCCCTTTCAAATCAAGGGTTTCACACTTTAAATACCGAATGAGATCCCGGTCCTGACTTTTCATATACACAACTTGCTTGAATTCATCCGATTTTAAACCCATGGCGAAAGCCTGAGAAGGCTCAAATTTCCCCCTAACCACTTGACCAAGATACCAACCGCTTCTTAAGACTCTAAGACCGCTAAAATCAAAGGTTTGATTAGGCTCCAAGTACAGTTTATCCTGCACCTCATAAAACCGCCCTTCAAGGTGGCACGTGAGGTATCTCTCTTGAAACGCCCTAAAAGCCTCAGGTGGTTCAGAGTATTTGGGTTTCAAAAATTTTTCTTTTCGCTTGCCACTTTTAATCAATTTTGCTGCAAAATGACCTTCGCCTTTGAGGAGATGAGGATAAAGTCTCGCTATCCCTTTTGAGAGTCTTGAAAAAGAAGAATACGCTTCGCTGAATAGTTCTCTATTGGGGATTTCCGCCAACTCTAAATCTGCATTTTGATCCAGAAGTCGTTCGATAATTTCTTCGTTTTCTTTGGGCGAAAAAGTGCAGGTCGAGTAGCCAAGACACCCACCATCCGCCAAAAGATCTGGCACATGTCTCACGATGTCCCATTGTTTCGTTGCAAACGCTGTATTAGACTCCGCATTCCAGTGTTTAATCAACGAGGGCTCTTTCCGGAACATCCCCTCTCCAGAGCAAGGTGCATCCACTAACACTACGTCAAAAGCACCGTTAAATCGTCCTTTAAGTCTTTCCACAGTTTCGCAAAGGACCACTACATTTTTGAGTCCGAAAATTTCGATATTTCTCACCACCGCCATCAGGCGTGAACCACTGATATCATTTGACACAACAAATCCAGTAAGCCCAGCACGTGCAGACATTTGAAGGGTTTTTCCGCCAGGTGCAGCGCACAAATCGAGACACAAGTCCCCTTCACTGATGTCGAATAACGCAACAGGTGCCATGGCACTGGGTTCTTGAATATAATAGAGCCCCGCAAAGTAATAAGGGTGTTTTGTGGGTTGCTTTTCACCTGAAAAATAGAAGCCATCACGGGTCCACGGAATCGGTTCAAGTTCAAAAGGAGAAATTTTTAAAAAATCGTCTACGCTTATTTTTTGAGTATTGATTCGAAGTCCGTTGTACTTACATGCATCGAAGCTTTGAATATAGGCTTCATAATCGGATGGCATAAGGAGTTGTTTCATCTGTTCAAGGTATGCTTCAGGCAAATTCATTTGTTTAGAATGTGTCATTTTTAATGTACATGCCTTTCATTTTGTTAATCATCTGATTTTTCAGATTCCAGAGGTCTGCTGATAAATCAATAAAGTAGCCATGTGGATTCTCAAAACGCTTGACTTCGTCCCACAGCGTGGCCAATTGTTCAGACGCGTACTGACGAATCTCCTTTGTATCAAATTCAGGATAAACCCTCAGGCCTTTTTCAAAAATAGGTACCAGTAATGGGACAGCCTTGAAGTGCCGTATTTTCTTGCGCTTCCAAGTAAATGAAGGATTAAAGAGCTCATATTCCTCTTGGTGGGATAGATCCTCTTGATGAAGACAAATCACATCCGCTAAAGCCATTCCGTTGTTTTGATCATAAAGACGCCACACTTGTTTGAAGCCTGGCATTGTGATCTTATCGACGTTTTCACTGAGTTTGATTTTAGGGGTCAAAATGCCTTCTGTTTCAACTGCAACAAGTTTGTAAACGCCTCCAAAAACAGGCGTTGTCTTCGAGGTAATAAGTCGCTCTCCCACGCCAAAGGCATCAATCGCTGCACCTTGGTAAATCATATCTCTGATAATCAACTCATCAAGAGCATTTGAAACGTATATTTTGCAGTCCTGATACCCTGCAGCATCTAAGCGTTTGCGTGTTTCTTTTGACAAATAAGCAATGTCTCCACTGTCTATTCTAACACCCACAGGCCTTTTGCCAAGGGGCTTAAGCACATCATCAAATACCTTTATTGCATTGGGAATGCCGGACAGCAAAACATCGTAAGTGTCCACCAACAAGACAGATGTATCAGGATAGATCTCCGCATAAGCCTTAAAAGCGGTATACTCATCTTCAAACATCTGAACCCAACTATGTGCCATGGTTCCAGATGACGGAACTTTGAAAAGCTGCTCTGCCAGTATATTCGATGTGCCTTCGCAGCCACCTATATAGGCTGCCCGCGCGCCGTAAAGCGCAGCATCAGCTCCATGGGCTCGCCTTGCACCAAACTCGATTACAGACCTGCCTGCAGCCGCTCTGACAATGCGATTTGCTTTTGTGCAGATTAAACTTTGGTGATTCAAGATAACAAGTAAGAGCGTCTCGATAATTTGTGCCTCTAGCATAGGACCCCGGACAATAAGAATCGGTTCGTTTGGAAATACAGGTGTCCCTTCAGGCATGGCCCATATGTCACAGCGCCACGTGAAGTTACGCAAATACTCTAAAAACTCTGCATCAAAGATGCCTTTTTTCCTTAAAAAGGCAAGATCCTCTTGGCTAAAGTGAAAATCAGAGAGTTCCTTGATGAGAGGTTCCAATCCACAAAAGAGCGCAAAGCCGCCTTCATCGGGTACTTTACGAAAAAAATAATCAAAATAGGCAATCTGGTTTTCCATGCCCTTTTTAAAATACCCCTGCGCCATAGTCAGTTCATAAAGATCCATGAGGAGGGTCAGATGCTTCTGTGCATTTAGCATGGCACCATCAGTTGAACCAATTCAACGCCCCCTTGCTCCATTAAATAGAGTGCAAACAAATGGATATCATCCCCGGGGTGATGTGGCGCGTCATATGTCGCTACAAGATTGACGGGCACACACACTTGAACATTTAAATCCATACGGTTATAGGCAGCTTTTAAAGTTGATGTAAATTGAAGGACGCAAATATCGGTACAATTGCCAACGACAATAAACTGCTGCCAGTCAGGATTTATTTTGAGCAGCCGTTGAAACTCAGGCTCTAAAAAACCATTCGTAGAATTTTTGCGAATAAGGTGCATATGTTTTAGATTCTGAAGTCCCTCAATAAGCTCAGACTCCTCAGAACCTGCAAGGCAGTGCACAGGATACTGGTCAAACTCAGGGGATTCTTTCGAATGAGAATCTGCAAACACCACCGTCTCAAACCCTCTTCCATCAAAACACTGTGCTAGATCAGAGATTGGCGATGACAACGCATGCACACGCTCACTGCTGAGATTTCCAAAATCTGAAAAACCTTTGACCATATCTAAAATAACGAGCACCGTTTGCTCAGGATTAAATGATTCAAACGAAAGCTCTTTTGCTTGTATAAGCCGCTGTTCCATACCCATCATCAGTTCGTTTATGTGTGATTCCATCATCAAACCTCCTTCGTTCACATTCAAAGTTGGCGTACAAGGTTTTTTATGGCATTTGACCTCCGCACTAACCCTATTATACCCTCCTTCATGGCATCTCACAACCAAAGGCAGAAAAAACCTGTCTGTTCGCTATGTGAATCCTGTGTTGTGAAATGGAAAATGTCATGAAACACTGTATTTTTAGAATAACAGAGTGAATCAAAAGGGTTGTTCGGCGCTTCGCGTGGGACAGTAGTGGGACGGTCGTATGCGTGTGATTGTTTTGGGGTCTCATCCAGTTCCAATTCTTGTCCCAAGTAATCCTCATAACCATAAAGAAAAAATCGATACTCGCAAGAGATCGATTTTTTCTTTATGGTTATGAGAACTAATTTGAGGTCTATTTGACAAATTCCTGTGATGTGTATTCGAAAATGTCCTAAAATACCACAGCATGCGTATGGCATAGTGAATCGAAAGGGTTGTTCGGTGTTTCGCGTGGGACAGTAGTGGGACG
>JBBRGL010000081.1:0-9617 GCA_038240675.1 Peptostreptococcales bacterium | reverse complement strand
AGGTTCACTTGTTCTTCACATTCTTCAAATAATGGCCGCTTTTTTTATAAAAGTGCACTCAAAATTAGAACAGCAAACTAATCGAGGATTCAGATTTGTTTTTATGGGTTGAAAAACGGGTTTTTGACACCGTAACCAATTGTGAATATATTCATGGCTATATCGGTACAGCGCATATTCGTTCCATGAATGGGTATGAATGTTTTAAGGGGTGATTATATGAAAAATGAATTGTTTAAAAACGAAGAAATTAGCTTGGTAGCCTACACGAACAAAGATTATGTGGATTATGTTCTTAACGAAACGGAGGGACAACCTATTAAAAGCGTTCTTCTACCTTACCGCTTACATGGTGGGCATTTAGAGTGTTTGGTACAGAAGAAAATGGTTGAAGGGTGGGATGCCCATTCCGATATTTGTGGACTTCGTTATGGTACGGTTACAGATTTTCTTGAAGGCGCTGTCCTCATGGTATCAAAATTAGGATTTAAAGTAGGGAAGGAAGATATTTATCCGCTCGGAATACTACAGGAAGGGTTATACTCCAACCGAAGCATTCATCTGACCGCAGTTCAGTTGACACGCTTCGTGAAGCAAGAGGCGGTTAGCTCTTTAGAGGATGCCGAAATTGTTTGGATTAGAAAGGATGATTTGCTCAAATCGGTCGATCCTTTCCTCATAGGTGCATTTGCACGACTCAATGAATATTTGTAATTAAAAAGAACCACAGTGTTGATATAGAGCAGGTTGACAGAGTAAAGTTCTCTTTCATGTCAGTCGCCTTCTTTAGAGACCTGTGGTTTTTTTATGAGTACCTATGGGGTATAATGGAATGAGACGTTTTACGACAAAAGTTACATTGCACAACAGATCATAAATTGCTTCGGAACTTTTTTGATGGCTAAAGCGTCAAAGAAACAGGAAGCGAAATGAAAGGAGAGCACCTATGACAGACGGCGAAAAAATATGGCTGAAACAGAGTAAAGCAGGCGACCTTGAAAGTTTTGAACGCCTTATTGAAAAGTATCAGCATGTAGCTTACAACATCGCTTATCGCATGGTGGGAAACGAAGAAGATGCCAAAGATATGACGCAGGAGGCATTTATCAAAGTTTTCAAATCCATCTCAGGCTTCCGAGAGGATTCAAGTTTTTCCACTTGGTTGTATCGCATTGTGATGAACACTTGTAAAGATGAACTTAGGAAGAAAAAGCTAAAAGTGGTCAGTATTGATCGCGAGATCGAGGTAGGCGAGAGCTCCGTCACCTTTGAAATTCCCGATTATACCTATTCACCTGAAACAGTCTTTGAGAAGAAACAGCTTCATCAAATGCTGAGCAAGGCACTGACAGATTTGCCTGAGCAAAATCGGATTGTTGTCATTATGCGAGATGTACAGGGATTCTCTTATGAAGCTATTGCAGAATGTATCAACATTCCAGTGGGAACTGTAAAATCCCGCATTAATAGAGGTAGACACATGCTCAGAGAAATGATTACCAAGGATCGCATTTTATCCTTAGAAATACTGTAGAAGGGAGGCCCCATATGAATTGTAATGAATGTCTAAACTTAATGGATCAAGCACTTGAACTGGAAATAACCACGGAAGAAGCTGAAGATTTTCAAGAACACTTGGCGGCTTGTCCTGACTGCAGAAAACAATTTGAAGAAATGCAGTTGATTATCGAATCACTGGGGGATATGCCCATGAAGCCTTTGCCAGAAAATTTCAAACAAGAACTTCACGAAAAACTTGTAGCGCACCAAAAGAAAGCGACTGATTCAAAGTCCAGCACTAAAATTCACTGGACAGCGAAATATGGAAAACAGTTTAGCATTGCTGCAGCACTGGTTTTAGTTGTCGGCATCAGTTCGATGACGCGCCCATCCCTTTTGGGCGGCAATATGAAAAGTTCAGACCTTAGCATGCAGCGGGGAGATGTAAATTATGGAGTTGCAAATTCAGCTCCAGGTACACCAGAAATGGCGCCACCCGTTGATGGTGCAACCATGGAAAATAGTGCCGTTATGTTGGATGTGGATGTGGCTCCGCAAACAGCTGGTTCCATGGTCGAACCCACTCAAACAACCTTATCCCCTGATATAAACCAAAACAGAAAAGTCATCCAAACAGGCAATATGGAGCTTGAGGTGAAAAACTACGACGAAACTGTCATTGCCATTAAAGCCATGATCCAAGGTTCGGGCGGATTTGTGCAAGATCTCAGTGAATCTTACTACTACGCACAAGATGGGGAGACTCAGCTCAAAACGGGATACATCACCATGAGAGTTCCTGCAGCGACGTTTGACAGTGCTTTTGATACCGTTAAAGGACTTGGAAAAATTGTTTCGCAGTCAGCCAACGCCCAGGATATTACCAATCAATACCGCGATACAGTCAACATGAAGCTTAATTTAGTCGTGCGTGAAGACCAGCTCAGAATAATCATGGCAAAAGCCCAGCGCATAGAGGATATTATCCTCGTAGAAGGCGAACTGTCAAGGGTTCGTGGAGAAATCAACAGCCTTGCTGGCACGCTACAGCAGTGGGACAGCTTAGTTGACCTTGCAACCATCACTCTCAGCATGAGAGAAGTCGAGGATTTCACCACTAAAATTGAACCCATCAAAAAAGATTTATGGACAAAAGCAACAGAAGCTTTTAACGCTTCAATGAATGAACTTAAGCGCAACTTCGAAAACTTGGTTATTCTGTTCATCGCATTTATCCCACAACTGGTTATAGGGATTGTTCTCCTGATTCTAATCGCTGTAATAGGCAGATTTATACTCAAAAAAATTCAGAAAGGTCGTAAAATCATATGAAAAAACTCAGTATTGCATTGGCTATAGTCCTTTTAATCGGCACAGTATTCGCTATTGACACCTTTGACCTCCTTGGTGGCAAAAGCATAGCAGCTGCTGAAAGTGCAGCGGTCAGCAGTGTCACAGTGTCCGGGGAAGGCAAAATAAGTATCAAACCAGATATCGCTTTTGTACAACTTGGCGTCGACACCAAAAACATCGATGCAACTGTCGCTCAATCTCAAAACAAAGACACCATGCTAAAAGTTATGGAAGCTCTCAAAGCCCAAGGCATCAAAGATGAAGAGATCACAACCGTTCAGTACAACATTTTTCAAACCTATGATTACACAGTACCAGCTGTTGATGGACAAAACCCACCGATGATTTATCAAGTGACCAACAGTGTCAAAGTGACACTGAGAGACATTAATACAGTGGGCAAAGTCATCGATGCAGCTTCCGCTGCTGGCTCAAATGTCATCAACTCAATTGCATTTGATTCTACTCAAAAAGAACAAGTGTATCTTGATGCATTAAAGCTTGCTATGAACAGCGCAAAAGGCAAAGCGACTGCGATCATGACAACCTTTGATAAAAAACCTGGTGTACCTTTCAAAGTATTTGAAAGTGGCTACAACCCAGGTCCTGTCTATTCAAATGTTGAAATGCTTAAAACGGCTGATGCTTCAACACCTATTCAGTCCGGTGAACTTGAAATTATCGCGAATGTCAGCGTCGAATACCAATATTGATTAGGTTGTCAACACAACAAAACAGGATGCAGCTCTTTGGGGCTGCATCCTGTTTTGTTGCGTTGACTAAGTATTGAGGTGAAAAATCGGTGTTACAGTACCGACAAGGGCACCTAAATTGTTTTTTACTGGAGGTTCTCTAAAGCTTTCGAGAGCCTTTAGCTCAGCGTCCGTTAGAATATTCAGATCCTCTAGAATCCGCATCACAGAAGGGTTAAGCGCTCTTTCGTAATTGCCGTCTTCGATTTTGACGGCTATGCCAAGACCACCGTCTCTGACGCCGATGCAGTAAATGGCTTCAGCACCGAGCTTCCCGATGAGTTTCCCGTTTGTATGGTGCATAAGTTCTGTACAAAACCCGTCAGTGCCAGCGACCATTTCAGGGGCTGCATTCATGGCGTCGTAAACCCTTCGGCAGGCCATTTGAAGGGGTTCTTCAAGTTCTGCTGGATCTGCCAACCGAGCAAATCCAAGGGCCATATTGTATAGGGGCATGCCGTGTACAGGGACGGAACAGCCGTCAACTCCCAGTGCAATTTCTTCGGCGGGAATTTGGCACATATGGGCTATAGTGGCGAGAATATCTTGCTCTACACTGTGGTCTATAAGGGTGTAGCCTTCAAGGGGGTAATGCTTCATAAGGCAAGTGGCCAACATTCCTGAGTGCTTGCCTGAACAATCATTGTTGTAGGGTTTTAAGTCAAAGTGAGAGGCTATGAGCTCCTTTGCGTATTCTGCCTTGATGGAAAGAGTCGATCCGCACTGGAGCGCCTCAAGGGGTTGATCCATTTTTTTGAGAATGCTGAGTATGGTCTCGCGATGAAAGGGTTCCCCATAATGGGAGGCACACATAATGGCGATCTCTGCATCTGTAAAACCAAAATGATCAGCGGCGCCGCTGACAACAACATTTAATGTCTGAAGGGGTTTCCCGGCAGACCTTATATAGGTGGTTTTAAAAGGATCGCCGATAGAAGCGAGGATTTGTCCATATTTATTCACCACTACAGCATCACCGCGGTGAATGGACTCTGTGAGCGGTCCTCTTGTAACATGGATCATAGGCTCTGACATGAGACCTCCTATAATAAGTATATTTTTAAGGGGGGATGCATCACCTATAATATACGCTTTTTAAGGATCCTTGGGAAGTGACAGCTAGAAGAATTCTTGATACAATGGTGGTCAAGGTATCGGCGTTATCCTCTTGATATCTGTACCAATAAATCTACAAACTGAAAAGGTGGTCAGATGATGAAAAAGGCATTGATTATAGATGGCAATAGCATCGTAAATCGCGCATTCTTTGGCATAAAGGGGCTGAGCAATAAAGAAGGTTTTCCGACCAATGGCATCTACGGGTTTCTGACGATTCTGAACAAGATGCGGGATGAATTAAAGCCTGATTTTGTTGCGGTGGCTTTCGATATGAAGGCGCCAACTTTTAGGCATGCTTTTTACACAGAATATAAAGGGACGAGAAAAGGCATGCCTGATGAACTGCGGGTTCAGATGCCTATCCTCAAGGAATTTCTGGACGCCATGGGCATTATGCGTCTTGAAATAGAAGGCTATGAGGCTGATGATTTGATCGGTACAGTGGCTCGGGTGGTGAGCGAAAAGGGCGGCGAGGCCTATATTCTCACAGGTGATCGCGATGCACTGTCCCTTATAGAAGAACATATTTTTATTCTCTATCACGGCAACAAGGAAAACAAGCTTTATAATGCTCAGATTTTTGAGGCGGAGTATGGCCTTGTACCCCGACAAATAGTGGATCTTAAAGGCCTCATGGGGGACACCTCCGACAATATCCCCGGCATTCCCAATGTGGGAAAGGTCACAGCCACCAAGCTTCTTCAGCAGTTTGGGACTCTTGAAAATCTGCTTCTAAATACGCCTGAAGTTGCTAATGTCAGGATTCGAACCCTTCTTGAGGAGCATTCAGAGCTCGGTCATTTGAGTAAGCGTCTGGCGACGATTCATACAGCCGTGCCGATTGAGTTCTCCCTTAGCGAACTTGAACCTAGGAAACCTGATCGGGAGGCTCTTTTGACCCTTCATAAACAGTATAATTTTTCGAATTGGTATAAAAAACTCCTTGAAGAAAACTTAGGCGACCGCGAAGTTATCGTGAGACAAGCGCAGACTTTTTCAAAGCATATCAAAACGCTGATAGAGCTTAAACCCAAGGCAATAGCCCTCAGTATTGCCTTTGACAGTGCACCTGTAAGGCGGCGCTTTGCCCATGGACTGATGGTTTCTACCTCTGACCACCAGCATTTCCTAATAGAAGATCAAGTGGGATTTGACATGATTAAACCCCTCTTAGAAGACGGGACTGTCAGCAAAATAGGCCATGATATAAAGCAGATATGGCTTGTCCTCAAAAATCACGGTATTCAGGTTGAAAACATGACTTTCGATTCGTTGATTGCGGCTTATTTAGTAGAGCCTCAGCGTAAAAGCTACGCACTTTCTGAGCTTGCTCTGGAGATGGTGAACCAATCCCTCTCTTCTATAGAAAGCATTTGGGGCAAGGGGGCAGCATATAAAAAATGTGTGGACTGCGATCCTTACCGCTTAAATCAACTGTTGTGTGAGCAAAATGTGGCCCTCTTTAACCTTGAGGAAGCTTTTCTGACGTTGCTCGCTGACAAGGGGATGCTGCATCTCTTTGAGACGATGGAGATGCCTCTCGTCGAAGTGCTTTCAAGTATGGAATATGAAGGCTTCTATGTGGACCAAGAAATCTTGAACGGTCTTGACTTGGAGATCTCTAATGAGATAGAGCGCCTTGTGGACCAAATATACACAAGTGTTGGCCATAAATTCAACATCAATTCGCCGAAGCAATTGGGAGAAATTCTCTTTGAAGAATTAAAGCTTCCGGCTGCCAAAAAAACAAAGACTGGCTATTCGACAGATCATGAAACTCTGATAAAACTCATGGATGCCCACCCGGTGGTTTACTGGATTATGGAATATCGCACCTTTAGCAAGCTGAAATCCACCTATGTAGATGGCCTTAGAGCGGTTATTGATCCGGACACAGGCAGAATTCACTCCTCGCTTAACCAAACAGTCGCAGCCACGGGAAGACTATCCAGTACAGAACCGAATTTGCAGAATATACCCATTCGCCTTGAAATGGGCCGAAAACTCCGAAAAATATTTGTTCCGAGAGATGAAAATCATATTCTCTGTGACGCCGATTACTCTCAAATTGAGCTCAGGGTACTGGCCCATATGACCAGCGATCCAGGGCTCATGCAGGCGTACCTGGACGATTACGATATCCATGCCATGACGGCCTCACAAATTTTTGACATGCCCATAGCAAGCATTACAAGCCTTGAACGCAGCAAAGCCAAGGAAATCAATTTTGGTATAGTCTATGGCATGAGTGAGTTTGGTCTGTCGGAAAGCCTTAAAATTTCACGGAAAATGGCGAAGCAATACATCGAGCAATATTTTATCAAATATCCCAATGTCAAAACGTTTATGGCTAAAATCGTCGAGGACTGTAAATTAAATGGTTATGTAGAAACCATCTCCGGTCGTAAAAGACCTATTCCTGAAATCAACAGTTCTAATTTCAATCTCAGGAGTTATGGAGAGCGGATGGCCATGAATACGCCGGTACAAGGCAGTGCAGCAGATGTCATCAAAGCCGCCATGATCAGTGTCTACAAAGAATTGAAAGCGGAGGGTCTTGAGTCTCATCTGATTCTTCAAGTACACGACGAACTGATTATCGATGCAGTCAAAAGTGAAATAGTGGAAGTAGAGGCGCTTCTCGAGCGCTGTATGATCAATGCCTATGCCCTTCGCGTTCCCCTCAAGGTGGACATGAAGACGGGAAATAGCTGGTACGAAACGAAGTAAGGGGGAGAAAACCATGAAGCTAATAGGGCTGACAGGTGGTATTGCCTCGGGAAAATCCAAAGCGTCAGACTACCTCAAAAAAAGAGGCTTTGTAATTATTGACGCAGATCATATCGCTAGACGCATCGTTGAAGTGGGTGAACCCGCTTATTTGAAAATAAAAGCGTATTTCGGTGAGGATTACTTTGATGAAAAAGGGGTACTAGACCGAAAGGCACTCGGGGCTAGGGTATTTGCAAATGCCAGTGATTTGGCTGTTCTCAATGAAATCACACACCCTATGATCCTTGAGGAAATAGAAAGACAAATTGAAAAAATGCGTTGTCAAAAGGACATTCATCGGGTTATACTGGATGCGGCGCTTTTTTTTGAGCTACGCCTCGAACGGTTGGTGGATGAGGTGTGGTATATCGATGCAAGTACTGCAAATCAAATAAAACGCATGATACAAAGAGATGGGCTGACAGAGGAACAAGGGGCAGCGCGTATCCAAAGTCAGTGGGAAGCCAGCAAGAAAAAAGCCTTAGCGCAAGTGGTCATCGACAACAACGGAACACTTGAAAATTTATATCGACAATTAGAAGATCATTTGAAGTGAGACAGTTTAGGAGGCCAATGTGGCAAAGATTAGAAAACGCAGAAGGTTTCCGATAATTTTGACTGTTATGCTCTTGCTTTTTGCGGCTGTGTATTTTGGTGGCAAAGTCCTTTTTCCTATACAGTATGAAGCGATTATATGGAGTGAATCACAGAAATATCAAGTGGATCCCTACCTTGTGACAGCCATGATTCATACAGAATCTCGGTTTCAGCCAGATGCCTGTTCAGCAAAAAATGCTCAGGGCCTTATGCAAATCACAGAACCGACATGGAATTGGGCAGTGAAGAAAATGGGTTTGGAAGGAAGCGGAGTCAATCCATTTGAGCCCCGTGATAATATGGAAGTGGGGGTCTGGTATCTTCACTATTTGAAAGATACCTTTATGGCACATGATGAAACCATAGTCCTTGCTGCCTACAACGCTGGAGAAGGAAAAGTGAGAAAGTGGCTAGCTGATCCCGCTTATTCAAAGGATGGCGTCACATTGGAGATAGTGCCTTATCTTGAGACAGAGCGCTACATTGAGCGTATTGAACGCGCCAAGATCATCTATGAAATACTGTATCCAAATGTCTTTGATGCGTTGAAAGAGTAGGCTTATAAGATTTTTTGATGGGGCAAAAAAATAAATAAATATTTTTTATGCAATTTAGAATTGACATCAGGTCAAAAAATCTCTATACTAAGCTTGTTGACTTGATGTCGACAAAGATATGCGGTCGTGGCGAAACGGCAGACGCACCAGCTTGAGGGGCTGGCGAGAGAAATCTCGTGCGGGTTCAAATCCCGCCGACCGCACCAAATTTGCGTGATTGACTCAGTGGTAGAGTGCTACCTTGACGTGGTAGAGGCCAGGGGTTCGAATCCCTTATCACGCACCAATAAAAAAACACTTAGCAGATTGCTAAGTGTTTTTTTGCTATGTTCTGACGAATAATTTATTCAGATAGGCTCCATGCATTTCCACCATGGATTTATAAAAAATCGTGTTAAGATCTTCATCTGGAATATCGAAATACTCGGAGAAGGAGCCTTTCATACAGACAAACATACTGCGCGGAATGAAGTTGAGGAAGAATTCGGCGACAAGTCTTTTGGTGACATCGGCGTGTTCTCTTTTAAGGACTTGGGTTTCATATTGGATGAGCTGTTCTACAGTTGAGTAAATGGAGGGCAACTTATCATTATTTTTGAGAGATTCGATGAGGATAATCCTCAGGAGTTTGCTTTTCTCTTCTAAGAAAGAGCGGGTGAACGATTCCATGAGTTCATCTATGCCGTTGGCTTTTAGAAGAAGATCCTTGACGTCTTCAACGAAAATATTGACCAGTTCTTTCAAGAGATGTTCTTTGCCCTCAAAGTGATAATAGATCAAGGATTTTGGGACATGGGCTCTTTTAGCAACTTCATCGATTCTCGCGCCGTCGTAACCAAATTCTGAAAAGACATCCAGTGCTGCATCGAGAATAATGTGATAAGCATTTTTTGTGTATTTTCGCGTCATGTCTTGCCTCCCTAATTTATTTACTCTTCTGGGAAATCACCTTTTGAAAATGTGTTGA
>JBBRGL010000080.1:0-9684 GCA_038240675.1 Peptostreptococcales bacterium | reverse complement strand
CAACAACTGAACCTATTTCAAAAAAGTATGGATTACAGAATATTTGCAACGGATATTGCTTTATCCTCACTGAAACTAGGGGAAGCGGGTATTTTCACCCCAGAATCGATTCAATTACTCACACTAAAGCAGGTTAAATCCTATTTTGATCAATTGGGAGACAATTACCAAATTAGTCCACGGTTGAAACAGCATATTGCCTTTTCCTACTACGACCTGATGGACCAGAGCTCACATTATCCACCAGATAGCATTTATGGGGATTTTGATATTGTTTTCTGCAGCAATCTTTTGTTTTATTATCAGCCTGATATTCAATCCAATATCACGCGTAAAATTGCAAAATCATTAGCGGACAAAGGTTTTTTAGTGACTGACGAGGCAGAAAAAGCAATTTTTAGAAACACACTGAATGTGATTCCCATTGAGCCTCAGTTGTGTATTTTCCAAAATAACCGATAAAGGGAGAGTTTTATAGGAGGTGGATCGGGTGACGAAGTTCAAGAACTTGAAAATTCAGACGCAACTCGTGATAGGCTTTATGCTAATTCTTTTTATGGTCGTTTTTTTAGCGGGTGTAGCATACGTCCAAACTGCTACAATTCAGAAGCAAGCTGAACTTATGTATAAGCATCCTCTGCAAGTCAGAACAGCTTTGGGAAGGTTGCAGAACGATGTCACAGAACTGCGTCTAGGATTAAGGCAAATCATGTTAGTGGCGGAAGAATCTCAAAGAGCGTTGATTTTGAACAACATGCTGTTAACGGAAGCCGATGTCACAAAGCAATTTCAAGTGCTACAGCAACTCTATTTAGGGCCGGTACAGGATATTGCAGAAGCTGAGCAAAATTATTTGATTTGGAGTGCCATGCATAGTAAAAACACAGAGCGTGTACAGGCAAACCAAAACGGACTGGTGGTGGAAAGTTTAAAAGTAAATGGTGAAGAAGGATTGCTAAGAGATCGGCTCATCCAAAGCCTCGGGAAAATAGATGATTTTGCAGCAAAAAAAAGCGAGTCACTTTACAACGCCTCCGTTGAAATGAAGAGTAACTTCAACCAGAAGTTATTGTTTTTCAGCTTAGCAATCTTGGTATTGACCTTGATTATTCTATATACTTTGATTGGCAATATTAGGAAACCTCTGAAAGAACTTATTGCCACATCGAATGCGTTACACCTTGGCAATTGGGATGCGCGAAATGTCTATGATTTAAGCAATGAATTTGGAGAGCTAGCGGTTTCTTTTAATATTTTGGCAGAAAGCGTTCAAAATAACAGAGAACTGAGTCATAAAACCTCTGAATTATCGAGAGTCATGCTGAGTGAAGATCACTCTCAACGTTTTTTTCAAGTTACTTTGCATACCTTAGCAGAGCATACAGGTTCCCAAGTGGCGAGTATATTTTTGCTCAGTAAGGATCAAAAAACCTATGAACATTTTGAGTCTATAGGTCTTACTGAAGCAGGAATGCGGTCATTCCGTGCTGATCACTATGAGGGTGAGTTTGGCGCTGCGATTTTTTCTAAAAAAATGCAGCGTATCACAAATATTGATGCAAAGTCGGCCTTCGTCTTTAGTGTTGTCAGTGGAGATGTTTTGCCAAATGAAATCATCACTATCCCCATTTTATCTGGCAACACGGTATTTGCGATTATATCCTTGGCGAGTATTAAAGCCTACAGTACGCAGTCGATAGAGCTCATCAATCAAATCATCAGCACCATGAGTGCGAGAATCGATGGCGTTCTAGCTTACCGCAAATTAAAAGTCTTAGCGGAACAACTTGAAGAACAAAATGTTGAATTAGACAGTCAGAAAAACGAACTTTTTAAGCAAACAGAGGTACTGATACAGCAGAATCATGAACTTGACCTTCAAAAGAAGCAGCTGAATGAGAGCAGTCAACTCAAAACCAATTTCCTATCCAATATGAGCCATGAGTTGCGAACGCCCCTTAATTCAGTCATTGCTTTGTCGGGTGTACTTGGCCGTCGCCTAGTGGGCATGATCCCAGATGAAGAATACCGATATTTGGACATCATCGAAAGAAACGGCAAAAATCTACTGAATTTAATCAATGATATTCTGGATATCTCACGCATTGAATCTGGCAAAGAAGAATTTGATATCACTGAATTCAACATGAATGCGCTGTTGGTAGAAGTCATGTCGCTCATTGAACACCAAGCGCTGAATAAAGATGTCAAACTCAACTTTGTCGCAAGTGGTTCGGATGCACATCTAAAAAGTGATGTGGACAAATGCAAGCACATCCTACAAAATTTAATCGCAAATGCCATTAAATTTACGGATAATGGGAGTGTTGACATACAAGTAGATGCTTTGGTTGATCAAATTGATATCCGTATTACCGATACAGGAATAGGCATAGCAGATGATCAGATTGAAGGCATATTTGATGAATTCCGTCAGGCAGATGGCAGCACGTCACGCAAATATGGGGGGACAGGTTTAGGCCTTGCCATCGCGCAAAAATATGCGAACCTACTCGGTGGAAAAATCGTCGTGAAAAGCATTCTAGGGGAAGGATCAGAATTTGTAGTGACCTTGCCAAGGCTGGTATCCGTCCCAGAATCGAAACCTACAGATAGAGTAGATAGAACGGAAAAAACGAAATCTCGCTCTGTACAGGTGCCTCATAGTGTGACAAAACAAAGCAATACAATCAAAACTCTATTACTCGTAGAAGACAGTGAGCCTGCCATCATTCAAATGAAAGATCTGCTGGAAGGTCGCGGGTATGAAGTACTCATTTCAAGAAGTGCACTGGAAGCCTTAAAACTATTTGAACACATCATTCCCGATGCCATGATTATTGATTTGATGATGCCTGACATCGATGGGTTTGAATTGCTTCAGACCATTAGAGATGCTGAAATTACAGCCCATATTCCCGTCCTTGTATTAACCGCCAAGTATATCTCAAAAGAAGAGCTCAAGATTTTGAAACGCAATAATATCCATCAGTTGATTCAAAAGGGCGCTGTCAATCGACAACAGCTTCTGGATGAGGTGTCTACTATGCTGTATCCTGAGTTGAAACAGGTGAATAAACCGCCACGCAGTGTCCAAAAAATCACTCGAAAGCCTGTCGTTTTAATCGTTGAAGATAATCCGGATAATATGATTACTGTAAAAGCAGTACTTGAAGATCAATATGTGATACTAGAAGCTGTAGAGGGCGATAGTGCCATCCATATGGCTCAAGAACATATACCGGATTTGATTCTCATGGACATCGCACTGCCTGGAAAAAGTGGCATTGAGGTTTTCCAGGTTATAAGGGAGCAAGCTGCTCTGAAGCATATTCCGATTATCGCCCTTACTGCCAGTGCCATGACTCATGATAGAGAAACCATTCTTTCCTATGGGTTTGACGCATTTATTGCAAAGCCGATCATCGCTAAAGAACTGAACGCTAAAATGAGAGAGGTTCTATATGGCAATTAAACGCATAAAAATACTGGCTATTGACGATAACAAAGACAATCTGATCAGTTTAAATGCCCTCATCAAGGATACCTTTCAGGATGTCTTTGTGTACACGGCTACAAATGGCGAAAATGGACTGACCTTGGCAAGGGCGGTGGATCCGGATGTTATTTTACTCGACGTGGTCATGCCTGTGATGGATGGATTTGAAACGTGTAAAAGGTTAAAATCTGACCCTCTTTTGTGTGATATCCCAGTAGTGTTTTTGACGGCAATAAAGGGAGAAAAAGAGCATCGTATTCAGGCACTTGATAGTGGTGCGGAAGCTTTCTTGGCAAAACCCATTGATGCTAGCGAGCTGACTGCACAAATCAGAGCTATGGTTAAAATTAAAGAGGCTCATGCGGAAAAGAAGCTTGAAAAAGATCAACTTGAACGCATGGTTCAAGAAAAAACAAAAGAGCTGAATTTGGCTAAAGAAGCTGCTGAAAGCGCCAATGAAGCGAAAAGTCAGTTTATGGCCAACATGTCACACGAAATTCGGACGCCCATGAATGGAATCATGGGTATGACAGAGCTGGCACTGATGACCAACCTTACTGTTGAGCAGGCCGAGTATTTGAATATCATTAAAACGTCTACACAGTCATTGCTTCGAGTCTTAAACGATATTCTAGATTTTTCAAAAATTGAAGCCAATAAAATGGAACTTATTGTTCAACCCATTCATATACAAGAACTCATGCGGGAGGTGACTGATCTTTTTCTCGTCAATGCTGTTCAAAAGCATATCACTCTCAACTCTCGCGTAGATGACGACGTTCCGCAAATCCTATTAGGGGACGCACTTCGGCTTAAACAAGTCCTTGCCAATATAGTCGGAAATGCAGTCAAATTTACACATCAAGGAAGTGTAGAAATCAAAGTGACTTTCAAGGACGAGGCGAATTCCAAATGGCTTCAATTTTCCATTCAAGATACGGGAATAGGCATTCCTAAAGATCAGTACGAGAGCTTATTTGATAGTTTTTATCAGGTGGAACATACCAAAAGTCGAAGTTACGGCGGTACGGGGTTAGGACTCGCTATTTCTAAAAGTCTTGTGGAGCTCATGGGCGGTGCGATTCGGGTCAATAGTCAAGTGGGTATCGGCACTGAATTTTGGTTTGAAATCCGCGTTAAGCCTGTTGAAGGCACACAAATGGCAGAGCCCAAAATCGAAATGAATAAACAGATTGAGAATTTTGCACGACTTGATACAGTTAAATCTGCACTGCTTGTTGAGGATGATGCCATCAGCCAACTACTGGGAAAAAAATTGATTGAAAAATTGGGATTAGTGGTGGAGACTGCAGAAAATGGCATCATGGGCGTTAAAAAAGCCCTTGAAGGCCATTTCGATGTGATTTTTATGGATATAAGTATGCCTTTAATGAATGGTTATGATGCGACAGAGGCGATTCGCAAGGATGAAAAGGTGCACAATACCATTATTGCCATGACTGCCCACGCTTTGGTCAGTGATAAAAGCAAGTGTATGGACTCCGGTATGGATGACTATCTGGCAAAACCCATTATGATACCCGATTTAAAGGTTATCCTTGACAAATGGTTGCAGGGTTAGCGTACTAAATAGTCGAGAAACTTACTTTTGACACTTTAATCATGATTGCAGTTACAATAAACACTGCTCAAACCAAGCGTTCAAAGACTCCCTTACTTGAATACGCTTAATGTGTCTATCAATATGAATTTTAAACTCAGTTGCCTTGATTTGCAGTCCCTTTAGGAATGATGCAGTCTCTTCAAAAGGAAAATATTCTCCATCATTGGATTCAAATGAACAGTCAATCAGTATACCATTATCGACTTTCATCCAAAATTTTATATGGCCCCACTCAAAAATGCGTTCATTGATTATTTCGAATCCTGGACTTTTGGCAATATTCCATTCCCATGAAACGTAGCGCGACATTAGTGGTTTTAAGAGAGTTTCCATATTTTTTTCGCTGACTGTCATAACGGTTGATTCCACTTGAAAAACGGCGTTAAACTGACTGACTATACTTTTTTGTAGTGAAGCAATGGTGATTTTAGTGTTGTGTTCCTTCAAATTCGCCACACTTGATCTGACGGATTCTATTCCTCTTGATTGGATGCTTGAATTGTCAGGGTTGAGGTAGCGATTCAAATCATGTAGATTTACATCTACAAGCAATGTTCCGTGGTGACATTGTTTGTGATGGTCTTTTGTATAATAGGCGCTGCCCGATGTCTTTTTGCCGTCCACTATCAAATCGTTCCGTTCGTTGATCCGACAATGGATGCCTAGCTGAGAAAGGCTTTCCTGAATGATTCCGAGTTGCCGTGCTACATCAAAATCTTCTGTATTGGCTATGAATGAAAAATTCAAATTGTCAATATCGTGATACACAGTCCCGCCACCCGATAGACGTCTTACGAGCGTTACCGCGTTGGCTTTAAGCGCAGTAACATCACACTCGTTGTACGGGTTTTGATGTCTCCCCATAACAATGGTGTTTCTGTTTTGCCATAGTATGAGAATGACAGTTTCTCTATCGAGGTTTTTAACTGCATACTCTTCAAGCGCTAAGTTGAACACAGGATTGTAAGATGTTGAGTAATAAACGAGAGTTCTTTTAAGCAAAATGAATTCCCCTGTCATCAATCATCAGTATTGATTCATGGATAGACTCGGCCGTTGTTGGATGAGCATAAACCACATGAGCGCATTCATCAATAGTCTTTTTGTGAGCAACAAAATTTGTAATAATGGCAATCAGGTCAGTAGCGTGAATCCCAACTACTGCGCCTCCCAATACCACGCGTGAAGTAGCATCTGCAATGAGTTTTACAAAACCCTCTTGCTCTCCCATCACCAGAGCTTTTCCATTGGCTGCAAAAGGGAACTTACCCACTAAATAATCAATGCCCGTTGCCTTAGCTTCCCGTTCTGATAGACCCACACAGCCTACTTCGGGATCTGTAAAAATCGCACCGGGTATTGCGCTATAATTCATTGTGTGGGATCCACCACCAATATGGTCAACAGCTACAATCCCCTGATGTGAAGCCACATGAGCCAACTGAATGATATTTGTCACATCACCAATGGCGTAAATATTAGGATTCGATGTCTGCATATGCGTATTGACAGCAATGCCAGTTCTTTTATCATTAAGTTCAACGTCTAAACTTTCAAGATTCAACGTATCTATGTTTGCTTTTCGACCTACGGCCATGGCTACTTTGTCCGAGCAAATATAATGCATTTTGCCATCCATTTGAATTTCAACGATTTTCTGGCCATTTAAGGTGTTTTTAATAGAGGAGGCTCTGGCATCTTCAAATATCCTGATCCCTTTTTCATCTGCTGATGCGCGAACAACTGCGATAACATCATCATCTAAAAGGGCAAGCACTTGGGGCATATATTCAACGACGGTCACTTCAGATCCAAGGGCCCTGTAAATAAATGCAAATTCCATACCGATGACGCCACCACCGATAATCGTCAATGATTTTGGAATTTCTTCTAAAGATAAAAGTTCAAGGCTCGTTAAAATATCTGGCAAATCGTACCCTTCAATGGGAATAAAACTGGCTTTTGATCCGGTTGCGATAATGAGCTTTTCATAGCTTAGAGTCAAGTCAATCTGCTTGTTTTCAACGGACAGATGATTTTCAGACTCGACTTTGGCTCTTCCTTTGAAATGTTCAATCCCGTGATTCTCCATTAAATACTCTATTCCACCGACGAGTTGATCAACCACTTGATTTTTTCGAGCCATCATCTGGGTAAAATTAATATGAACGGAAGGGACTTCTAGCCCAAACATAGCGGCTCGGCGTATGTTTTTTAGTACAGACACACTGTTCACCAATGCTTTTGTTGGGATACAACCATGATTGAGGCATGTGCCTCCTAATCTGTTTTCTTCAATGATCGCTACTTTTAATCCGGCCTGTGCACCGCGTATGGCAGCGACATAACCCCCTGGACCGCCGCCAATAATGGCCAAGTCTACATGGAGTTTGCGTTTCGTGGGTTTTGACAAACCAAAATTATAAGCGCCTGCCTTTGGGGAAGTGGCTTTTGTTTGCTGAGGGACGCGTTCGCTTACGATTTCTGAATCATACTCCAAATGACCGACGATTTGTCCTTTGGTGACCTTCTGTCCGTCTTCAACCAAAAGTGCTACCACATTTCCGTCACCTTCTGCTTTGACCGTGAGAACGCCTTTGCCGGACTCTATCGTAAAAAGTGTGTCCCCAGTACTAATCCGTTGTCCAACTTGGGTGCTTATTTTCCCAACAACGCCACTGGTATCATGACCATTCAGTTTTTCAATAACCAATTCTTTTTTCATGACAATCCTCCGTTCAAAAAAAAGGGAGTACAATGACTCCCTTTAGCTTGCTTGCTATAACCTGTTGTGCCATCGCGTTTTTTCGTAGATAATCAGTTTAGAACTTCTGAAAATGGAGTCTATTACTTAAATTCGTTTTCAAATTCCAATATACAAGCATTAAGCAACGTAACAGAATATGCCATTGATGGGCCGCCGCCAAATGCAACAGATACCATGGCCGCTTCAATGATTTCTTCTTTTGTAGCGCCTGCTTCAAAGGCTTTGTATGAATGATAAACGATGCAATAATCACAACGGTTATAGCAACCAATTGCCACGCTGATCATTTCTTTTGTTTTTAAATCAAGTGCTTTTGGTTCGTACGCCGCACCGAGTAAACCCATAAATGCATTTACTTGATCAGGATTCGTTTCTGCAAGTTTTCCTAGCCCGTTAACAAAATCGTTCAAAATTTCTCTCACATTGTACGCCATAATAGCCTCCTGTTTATGATTGCACTAGCAATCTTAAGTATAACAACTTACAATGTTAAGTATAGCAAACAATTAGGTAAATTTCAAATAGTATTTCAGGAATATAATTTCAAATGCCTTTTGGACATAAAAAAGACGTTGAATAGGACACAACGTCTTAAAGGCTTATGATTATACGTTATTTACCAGCTGAGAAAGAACTTTTTCGAAAGTTTTCAAGTCTTCTTCGCTGATGTTTTTTACCAGCTCTTGATTATAGAGAGCTCCAATGGGTAGAACGCTGTCAAATAAAATTCCACCTGCTTCTGTTAAACTGATCATGATAAGACGTCGATCAGAAAGGTTTCGCTCTCGTTTCACCATTCCATCTCTCTCTAAACGGTCTATTAATCGACCGGCACTTGAGTCCTGTACATTCATGAGATGAGAGAGTTCTCTTTGAGATATAGGGCCTTTTCTTTGAATATGATACAGTGCTATCCACTGAATTCTTGTTACTTTGCTATCTTTTAGCCGACTTCCAAAAGCTTCTGATAGATTTTTCATAGCGTTGTCCGTAATGTAACCCACACAACGATCTAAATCGAATGTCATCACTAGCCTCCTGCTTGAATATAATTCATATTCTACAGCAAGTTTAATATTTGCGCAAATATTTTAACGTCGCAGAGGTTAAGGTTCGAGTCAATCTTCGAAGACGGTTTTTATTGGCTGTTCACAGTTTGGGTCACAAAACGACAAAATGGAGAATGGCCATATAAATAACTGTTCCACCCAAAATACTGAAGAGAAATTGTCTTTTCCAAATATGAAGGCAAATGACGGAGGCGATGCCGATAATTTCGGATAAGCCGGAAGGAAACTGAGTAAAATGAACATTTCGGATGCAGTAGACAATCAACATGGCGATAATGGCTGAGGGCATGACTCGTCCTAGGTACTGAATCATGGGAGGCGTTTTTGAGCTGGACTGAAAGAGGAGAAAAGGGGCGAGTCTCAGGCCAAAAGTTATCAGGCTCATTAGGAGAATGGAGAAGAGTATGGTCACGGATGCTATCGACATATTATAAGTCTTCCTTTAAAGGGCTTTGGGGTTCGATTTGCTTTCGAAGGAGGAGCAAGGTGGTGATAATCAGGAGCGTGGACGGAATAACCATGCGGCCTGGACCCACTATGAGAAGGACCAAACTTGAGGTTATAAGTCCTATGTAGATGGGGGTATGGCGTTTGTTGGCGAGCCAATGCTCTACGAGGAGTACGGTGAAAAGGGCGGTCATAATAAAATCGATGCCCTCAAGTGCAAAGGGAAATAGACCGCCAAAAATCCCCCCTAAAAGTGTTCCGAGTATCCAGTAGCTTT
>JBBRGL010000079.1:0-9703 GCA_038240675.1 Peptostreptococcales bacterium | reverse complement strand
CCTCGAATCCTACCGTATAGGTATTCTTCAAGAGTGGTTCTATGGAGATGACTTTGAACGGGCTGTCAAAGAGGGACGTCTAACAGTGGAAAAAGTAACAGAGTTGCCTGTCAATATCCAAAAGTTATTGGATGGTAAGGTGGATGCTATTATCAACCCTCAAATCAATACACAGTATTATTTAAAAACCATGAACGTTCAAACACAGGTTGTTGAAAACACCATTCCACTTCGAGAGCCTGCAGCCATATATCTTGCCTTTGCAAAAGATAGAGGCATTGAAGAAGCCCTTATTGAGTCCCTAGACGCTGAACTGCTTAAAATGAAGGCTGACGGATCCTATCAGTCCATCATGGACCGTTATACCCAGTAAGACAAATGAACTTTAGCGAAATACGCGAAGTATGAAAAAAGCACCACTGAACGTAATCTCAATTTGAGACAATGTTCAGTGGCGCTTTTTTATTTTATGGTTTAGAAAACCCTCTATTATACTCTTGGAGGTGTTCCTTCTTCGTTTCCTAAAACCACATCGATTTGTACCAATGCATCTTTAAGGATAGAAGATACGCCAACTGTTCTTCTTGCTGGAACGCCACCTGGGAAGAATGTTGTGTAAGCTTCATCTACAGCAGCCATATCTGCAATGTTTTTAAGGTAGATATTCACTTTAACAACATCAGCCATTGCATGGTCGATACTTTCAACAATTGCTTTGATATTTTTTAAGCACTGTTCAGCTTGCTCTTTTGCGCCACCAGCGACGATTGCACCTGTTTTTGGGTCCAAAGGCAATTGAGCTGAAAGGTGATTGTAATGCGAGAAAGCGACAGTTTGTGTAGCTAAAGAACACTTTGGTGCATTGACAGTGTTGTTTGCTTCAATGATAAGGCCATGTCTGTCTTCAATAAGTTGTGGAGGCGTGCCATCTCCGTGTGATACAACTGCTTCGATTTGGACTAAAGCGTCCATAGGGAGTGCAGCAGCAGCAATGACAGTGCGTGCAGGCATATAGGCTACAGCTCTTGCGATAGAAGAGTCTGGGAAAAACATTGTGTAAACTTCATTGACAGCATCAAGATCTGAAAGGTCTTTAAGGAAAATGTTGATTTTGACGATATCGTCAAAAGGAACGTCGATGCTTTCTAAAATCGCCTTGATATTCTTTAAGCACTGTGCAGTTTGCTCTTTTACGCCGCCAATGACGAAACGACCGGATTTTGGATCGATAGGCAATTGCGCTGAAAGATTATTGTAATGAGAGAAAGAAACTGTTTGAGTAGAAAGTGGACTAATAGGTGCATTAGCTGTGTTGTTTGTAAGCTTGATCAGGTCGCCCGCTTGTGGTGCATTTGGAATTGAACCGACTCCGTTTGAAATAAGGGCATCGATTTGTACTAAAGCATCCATAGGCAAAGCGGCAACTGCGACCACTGTCTGTGTAGGCACATAAGTAGGGAAGAATGTTTTATAAACGTCGTTTACAGCATCCATATCTTTAATGTTCGCAACGAATACAGTGATCCGAATCACGTCACTCATCACTTGGTCGATACTTTCCACAATGGCCTTGATGTTTTTAAAGCACTGTTCAGCCTGCTCTTTTACACCGCCAGCTACTAATTTACCCGATTTTGGATCAATCGGCAATTGCGCTGAAAGGTTGTTGTAATGAGAGAAAGCGACAGTTTGTGAATATGGTCCGATACTTTTTGGCGCATTTTCCGTATTTCTTGCTAATACTGCGTTATAGCCGCTCATGTTAGTATTCCCCTTTTGGATTTATTAGTACCTCAGCTCCACAGGCGATTCGTTTACTAACCCCCCGAGTGGTGACTATGATTTATTATATCAGGGACTTTTAATTTTGACTACAGATATTTTTATAATTTTTTAGGGGGTAGGGAAAACAACAAGCATAACGCCAAGGACGCAAGGCACGCGAATAAACTCAAAGATAAAGTGGATTATTTCGGGTTTTTAGCGGATGTCATTTTTGAATAAGGTGTCCAGACTATCGAAATAAAATGGATGCTTTCTGAAAATATCAGTACCCTTTGCGTTCTTAGCTGTGAGGTTTTTTTCTGTCTCTAGATTCCAGTCTTTATTTTATGACTAGGGTGTCAAAAGTAAGTTTCTCAAATATTCATACTGCATATAGTTCCAGTTGAACATTCCGGAACTATATGCAGTATGAATAAGATCAACTACGGATTTTTGACACCCTAATCATTTTATTGAAGTCCAATCATAAAGTTAGTGAACCATATTTCGCCGTTGCCAATCATGAGGCCCCTCCAACTTGACATGAGGGTGTTGTCTGTTGAGGCTTTGAGTGCATTTTTGACTGCGTCTGTTACAAGGGAATCGTACTGGGCCACAAATTCTGTAGGCGAATATATTTTGGACATTTCGCCGTTTTCACTCCATCTGAGGAGGGGATAGACCACAAGTTCAGACACGCGCTTTTGATCATTAGCTTCGATGGCGTCCTTGATATTATAGTAAGCAATCAGCGATTCTTCGTTGGAGTAACCGGAGTTACTGTAGTCGACTTTTTCGGTTTCTAAAACCTTAAGCCGTTCCTGAATGGCATATTTCTCTGAAATGCGCTTATTTTCTGCTGTTTGGTCTCTGTCGAGATGACCATTTTCGACAAAGATGCTGTCTGTGAAGGCATTGACCGTGGTTAGATTTTCCCAAAGATAGAGGCTATCTATGTGGGCCATATCGGTCATATGGATATAGGTTGTCTCTTTGTATGTCATCAGGTTAAAGAGTTGAGTATCGACTAAGGCTGATGACAGTGGTTCGGGGATGGGAATGATTTCAAGTAGCCCGTCTTTAAGGCCATAGACTTGATCAATGCCTGCATAATTCCCGGTACCCATATTGGAATAGGCGAAAATATATTCTTCAGAGCCATCGTTGTTGATGTCTGCGGTATAGAAAATGGGATAGGTGGTCATCAGTACTGTATTCAGAAAAGATTCTTCAGTAACTTTCTGAAAGCTGGGATTGGCATTGTAAAGTGCAAGAAAAGGTGCAAATTTTGTGGGGAATTCTGGTGAGTCTGGCATGTAAAATACCCTGTCGTTTTCTTTGTTGATTATCAATTTTAAGTCCTCAGGTGATTCAATGATGGGAAATTTTGATTCGGGTTGAGCGACGGGAACTTCCGAGACAGTAGGTGTCTCTGTGGTGGGTGCGGTGTCAATAGAGAGTGGTGCTGCACAACTCACGAGCATCAGCGAGATACTGAGGGTTAATACAACGCGGAAAATAGACTGTTTCATATGCATCTCCTTTTTTTTAAGGGCGAAGCTGAAAAATCGGTGGACAAACGAGGCGCTCTCACTTGTCGATGATTCTCTGCTTCTCTTCTAGTGTACTCGGAAAATGCAAAAAAGTGGCAACAAATTGGTGACAAAGCAAAGACTTATCTCAAAAGCATCCTTATTTCGCTTTCAACTCTTTCAGCCATTCATCCATGACTTTTTTTGCGATGGGTGCTGCAGCTTGCCCGCCACCCTTTCCTTGATATTCTAAAATGACTGCAACTGCGATTTGAGGGTCCTCTGCAGGGGCAAAACCAATAAACCAAGCATGGTCATAGCCTTGTCCAAGCCTGCTTTTTTCATTTTCAGCGGTCCCTGTTTTTCCAGCAACAGATATGCCGGGTATTTGTGCTTTTTTGCCTGTACCGGTTTTGACGACATGGACCATCATGTCGGTCAAAAGTTGAGCGCTTGTGGTGTCTGTAAAGGTATATAGGCTTTCGGGCAGCATGGTCTTTAACACCTTACCGTTGGAGTCGGATATGCTGCCTACAACAAAGGGTTTCATAAGGTTTCCGTGGTTGGCAATTCCAGAGGCTACCATAGCCATTTGAAGGGGTGTAACCATAAGTTTGCCCTGTCCTATGGCGGTGGCGGCCAGTTCAGTTTTACCCATATCAGCAGTGCCAATACGGCTCTGGGTGAGGGAAATATCAAAATCAAAATTCCGAGAAATTCCGAATTTTCCGGCCATTGAGGTAAGGACTTTTGCGCCTATTAACTCCGAAAGTTGTGCAAAGTAAACATTGCTAGAATAGGTCAGCGCTTTTGTCAAGTCCAGTTCGCCATGTGCTTTTCCCCCGTAGTTGCTAAAAGTTTTGCCGTCTATGACGACGCTTCCTTTGTCCTCAAAACGCGTGTCTTTAAGGCCGTTTTCTATGGCAGCCAAGGTTGTGATGACTTTAAATGTGGAACCTGGCGGGTATAGCCCCATGGTCGCTCTTGGAAGAAAAGGACTGTTTTCATTTTCCGTCAAATCCAGCCAATCATTTTCGAGGGCATCCTCGTTGGTATCAAAATCAGGTGTGCTCACCATGGTGAGAATCTCGCCAGTTTTCGGATTGATGGCGATGATGGCACCGTGGTTTTTTCCGAGGAAGGACCGAGATTTCATCTGCAGTAAGTTGTCGAGTGTCAGGTTCAACGTATAGCCCCTTTTAGCCTCATCCGTCATGATGTTTTCGACCTCGCTGATAAAAGCCAAGGCGCTTTTGCCAAGGAGGACATCATTGTACTTTGATTCAAGAAGGGTTTTGCCATAAGTGGGCGAATCATAGCCAATAATATGGGTATAGAGATTTTTGAAAGGATAAACGCGTTTTTTGATGCCGTTTTCAACGCTGACTGTTGCAAGAACGACACCTGATCGATCGAGAATGCTTCCGCGAATAATTTTAGAACTTTCAATTTGTAGACGTTTGTTGTAGCTGCTTTGCATAATATCTGTTTTGCCATAGAGTTCAAACCAGGTTAGATAGCAGGCTAAACTGCCAAAAAGAAGGGCGGTGAGGACGAAAACATGCAAGATCCGATTATTGGTGGTCGATGGTTTCAAAAGTGGCAACCTCCTCTCTGAGAATGGGGCCAGATAGAGCTTGAAGCAGCCCTAGGGTGAGGTAGCTTGCAATAAGGGAAGAACCCCCATAGCTGATAAAGGGGAGGGTGATTCCCGTTAGAGGAATAAGCTTGATAACACCTCCGATGATGATAAAGGTTTGGTAACCTAAGGTTACCGTTAGCCCAAAGGCAAGGGATTTTGAAAATCGGTCCTGAAGCCTGAGCGCAATTTTGATGCCTCTATAAACAAACAAAAAAAACAATAGCATGACGGCCATTCCACCAAAAATGCCCATTTCTTCGCACATGGCAGAAAAAATAAAATCCGTTGAGACGGCAGGAATGTATCCGGGGTGCCCTAAACCTATACCGGTACCAAAAAAACCACCACTGCCGATGGCAAAGAGGGATTGGGTGATTTGAAAACCTTTACCCGCCATGTCCGACCATGGATTAAGCCAACTGTCAATGCGTATCTGCAAGTGATGGACAAACTGTAGGGCTATGAAAGCGCCTAAGCCTGCTGTGAGCGCATTGCCAAAGGTGAATAGGATGTCCCTTTCGAAGACATAGAGAAAAGAGAGATAGACCATAAAAAGCAGGAGTGCAGTGCCGAATTCTCTTTGTACCACAAAAAGACCGAGCAGCACGAACACCAGGAACATAAGGACCCATTTGGGCTTGAAGGTGAAATGCTTTATTTTGAAAGTCAATGCCTCAGGTTGAGAAACGTATTCTGCCATAAAAAAGACAAAGAGAATTTTGATCAACTCAGAGGGCTGAAGCGTGAAATTACCTATGACAATCCAGTTTTTAGCACCGCCAATTTCACTGCCTAATACAAGTGTAAGTGCAAAAAGCACAAGGATTCCACCGTAAAAAAGCCAAAGCGATCGGATAAACTTGTGGTATTTTGTATAGAGGTAATGGGTAATGAGAAAAACACCCGTTCCTATTAAAAACCAAACAAATTGCTTGAAGCCAGTTTCAACAGACAATCGGTACTGCATCGTGAGCCCAAGACCCACGAGCATGGAAACGAGCGAGCACAAATAGGTGTCGCCCATTTTGAAGCGGGTCAACATAAAATGGGTCAGGTAGGCGAAAACAGCCAGAGAAATGCCAAACACAAAGGGAATGGGGGAAAACTGGGCACCGCGGAAGGACAAAAGGGTAAACAGCCCTACTTCGACCAAGGCAACCATATGTACAGGACTGATAATAAAGGGTTTTGAAATAAATATTTTTGGCATATTATCTGCCACCTTCAGAAAAAAGGCAGTTGAAATTTCCTAAGGAAATGCGATCTCCCGTTTTCAAGGCGGTGCGCTCTTTGATTTCAACGCCATTGACAAAGGTCCCATTTGCGCTTTTAAGGTCCTCGATATAATAATCGGTTTTGTCTGCATCGATACGCGCGTGTACGGATGAAATGTGTTGATCGGCAAGCGTAATCCCACATGTTGAAGCGCGTCCAAGTGTTGTAGTAGATTTGAATAAAGGGAGTATATCTGTGACTGCCTCACCACTTTTGCCGACAAAGGGTGTCAAAAGCTTCAAATGGGGAAAAAGCGTCTTGGCGTCTTCGCCTGCGGTGATGGTCTTAATATCCTGATAGATCAATTTTGCAATATTTAAAATAAACAGATAGACGGCAAAAGTCAGGATGTATTTTGTCACTAAAGCTAAGTTTTCGTACATAAGATTCACCTCATAGGGGGGGATACTCTTATTCTATGCTTTATAGCGGATTTATACAAACATTGAATGGTGGACTTGAAGGGTTTAGGGGTTTATAATAATAGGGGAGATAAGGCATCTAAAGGTTTGGATGAACTAAATGAGCCGCTTTGTCATTGACGCAATAGACGGTGCAAAGAGACGAGAAAGAGGTCTACATGAAGAAATATTTTGATTTTATGTCACACAATGAAGTTTTGGTGAGGGGGAATTTGTGGTATACCCCGGAAGTGGAGCCTAAAGCCATCATGGTCATCGCCCACGGTATGGCAGAACATATATTAAGGTATGAAGCTTTTGTAGAATTTTTATTAGCGGAGCAGATTTTTGTCTATGGCCATTCTCATAGAGGACACGGAGAGACTGCTACTGCCATAGATCAACTAGGGTATATTGGCACGGATGGGTGGAACCGCATGGTGATGGATTTCAACAGCGTTCTAGAAATTGCACGGAATGATTATCCGTCTAAGCCTATTTTCCTTTTGGGGCATAGTATGGGGTCCTATATTGTGAGAGACTGGATGACGCGCGGATTGGGTTCGGTAGAGGGCATTATACTGTCTGGAACTGGCTATCCTTCAAAATTAGAGCTCAAAGGGGGGAACATCCTTGCCAAGCTTGAAATCATGTTCAAAGGAAAAGATGAACCTTCTAAAAGACTCGATCAAATGTCTTTTGGCAAGTTTAATAAAGGGGTTCAGAATCCAAAAACACCTTTTGATTGGCTGTCAAGAGATGAGGCTATTGTAAAGGAATATATAGATAGCCCTTACTGCGGTCAGATTCACCCCAGTAGTTTTTTTAGAGATATGAGTGCAGGCCTTCTGCATATACTCTACCAATCGGCACCTACTCTAGAAATCAAATGTCCACTGCTCATAATGTCGGGAGAGGCCGACCCGGTAGGCGACTACGTCAAAGGGGTCATGAAGTCTGTCAATGCCTATAAGTCCGCTGGTTTTAAAGTGACGCCTAAGCTCTATCCCGGTGGACGTCATGAAATGCTCAATGAAATCAACCGAGAAGAGGTCTTTTCGTCCCTTCTGAAATGGATCAATGAAGTGCTTAAAAAGTAAAAGCTAAACGCCGTATTGGAAAATGAAAATGTCGTTATGACCTTTGAATTTCCACAATACGACGTTTTATTTTTTGCCTCTTTATTCTACTTTTGTCAACACCCATATACGCGACTGGAAATCGCCTACTGGATCTCCAGAGAGGTGAATACCGTTGAAAGAAGGGCGAAGGAGTAAGCCCCACTCCATGAGGAGGCTGCCGCTGGAGACGTCCGCGCTGCCGCTGACGGCATACAGCGCGTGGGGATCGAGGCCTTTGAGCTTTAGGGTAAAAAGACCTTGATTGGGCTCCGCTAAAATCTGGTACCAAGCGAGGAGGGCGGTGGACCCGTCTTTGCTGACCACCATCCAGGCTGTTTCGTTGTGGGATTCAAATGGACTGAGGAGTCGGTAAAAATCTCCCGAGTGGATCAGGTCTCTGTGCGTTTTGAAAAATGCAATTTGCGCCTTTATGAGGGTCATTTCTTCGAGGGATAACAGGGTCAAGTCGAGTTCATAGCCGAAGGTTCCAAAAAAGGCCACATCGCCGCGGGTTTTGAGGGAGGTGTGCCTGAGGACCTGATGGTTTGGGGAGGCAGATACGTGTGACCCCATAGTGCACAGAGGATAAGCGAAACTGGTGCCGTACTGAATGTGCAAGCGACTGATGGCGTCGGTGTTGTCGCTGGTCCAGGTTTGAGGCGCGAAGGAGAGCATGCCGGGATCAAATCGTCCGCCGCCTGCCGAACAGGACTCAATCAAAAGGTCAGGATACCGCTTTGTCAGCTTTTCATAGAGGGAATATACCCCTAAAATATACCGGTGGCTCAACTCTCCTTGCCTATCAGGTGGTAGTCCGCGACTGAAGTGATCCGTCATATTTCTGTTCATGTCCCATTTCAGGGAGTGAATAGAAGCGGTATCTAAAACGTGGGTCAACTGAATGAAAATTTCTTCGACAACTTCTGGCCTGGAGAAATCAAGGACATATTGGTTGCGAGCTTGGCAGGGGGGCCGACTGGGATCGCTGATCACCCAATCGGGATGAAGGGCAAATAGGCCAGTGCCCGCATTGATCATTTCAGGTTCTATCCACAGGCCAAATTTTAGCCCAAGGCCTTCGATTTTCTCAGCAAGTCCTGAAATGCCACTGGGGAGTTTGGTGGTGTTCGCATGCCAATCCCCTAGTCCGCAAGTATCATCGCTTCGCTTTCCGAACCAGCCATCATCCAGTACAAACAGTTCAATGCCAACCTTTGCGGCCTCTTTGGCAAGGATGAGCAACTTGTCTTCGGTGAAATCGAAGTAAGTGGATTCCCAGCTGTTGATGAGTATGGGGCGGGGGTCGACGAGCCACTTCGAAGGCATAAGCTGCTTTCTAAACACATCATGGAACTGGCGGCTCAATTGCCCCAAGCCCTTTTGGCTATATGAAAGCAAGGCCTCTGGGGTGCTGAAGGTGTCTTGAGGCATAAGGGTCCATGAAAAGCCCTCTGGATGGATGCCCGTCATAAAGCGGGTTTGATTGTTGGAATCCACTTCTGCCACAGTTGTGAAATTGCCGCTGTAGATAAGGGACAAGCCTATAGCATCCCCCTCATCTTCGGTGGTATGAGGGCGCTTGAGGATGACGAAGGGGTTGTGCTGTGCGCTGGAGGCTCCTCGGCGGCTACCGACAGACTGTATGCCGGGGGTGAGTGGCCTAGTATAAGGCTTTCGCTCCCTGATCCAGTCTCCCGAAAACTGCATCCACTCCCAATCCCTGTCCATCAAATCTAAACTGAGGCTCATAAATCGGTTGATTCTAAGGGGATGTTCGCCTCTGTTGATGAGTTCTGCACGTCTTGCAATGACGTTGTGCCTTTCAAACAGGGTGTAGTGGAGAATAAGTTCAGCCTCTGCAACAGAGTCGATCAAGTGAACAGACAGCGTAGTGGACTCAGAGGGGCTTTGAACCCGTGTGCTAGGCATCCCCGTGAGAGGGGGTTTGCCTTGTGTCACAAAGTGAGC
>JBBRGL010000078.1:0-9756 GCA_038240675.1 Peptostreptococcales bacterium | reverse complement strand
CAATGGCAATAGGCGTCAGTACAGGGTAGATATTGGCGATATAATACCCCTTTAGCCATGTCTTTTGAACGTCGTCCAGATCCTCATAGCTCACGATGCGCGTGTTTTTTTCCTTATTAAGGCGCTCTATGAGATCCTTTAAAATTTCTTGATGGAACTTGAGCAAGCCATATGCCCTCTCTGCCGCATTTAAAATCTGTCTTTCAGGTGTAGCGCCGCCTAAATCCACTTGAAATGGATTTTCTTCAAGCAAATCATACAGGTACCCGATTCGCACCATAAAAAACTCATCCAGATTTGAGTTAAAAATCGCTAGAAATTTAAGGCGCTCGTAAAGTGGTTTATCCTCTGATAAGGCTTCATGCAGCACCCGTCGATTGAATTCAAGCCAACTTAGTTCTCTGTTGATAAAAAGAGAATCACTTAAGGGCATCTTAAACCTCCACAATTTTAATTTCATAGCCAAACAGATCGCTGTAAATTCCCTTGAGCTGAGACACCATCCATTTTTCATACAAGAATTCTTCAGTTGCGCGAACACCTATGATGAGTATATCTTGCTCAAGCTTCACAGAATGAATGCTAAGTCGCTGTTTTTTGGACTTGTCTAGGGCATCGGAAAGGGCCTGAATGGCGCCAAGTTTAAGAAGGTAGATATCCTTCTTAATATCTTCTAACTGCGGCGTGGTTTCAGGGGCTTCTCCCGACATCCAAAATGAAGCAAGTGATGTTTTAGCAGCGCTTTCAAGTACTTTAGTTGATAGTCCTAAAATGCTAGCGTTCTTAATGTTTTGATAAGTTGCGTAATAATACTCGCTCTGCTTGATGAATTTTCCAATTTCATGCAGTGCAATCGAAATCCGAAGTACCAATAAATCTTCATCCCGAAGGCCTTCAAGAGGTTTTAACACCTTAAAAATTGCTACTGCATGTTCCTCTATGCGCTTGACATGTGGCATATTTGAATAATAACGCTTTGCAGTTCCCCGGGTAGCCGAAAGAATATCTTCGACAAACTTAGTGGTTTTTGTCTTCTGTCCATCTGTTTCGTTCATATAAATCAACAAGCCATCTCTCAAAGAAATCTCTGGGACTGAGATGGATTCACAATCTGTATGATTTAAAAACTGATTAAAGATAATAAAAGCAGCTAACACCTCATCCATATCCATTTGATTGGCTGTCAATTTTTGATAGAGTCCATAATCTTGTGTAAAAAGAAGCTGATAAAATTTATCAAATTGCTTGCGTTCAAATTGCCCATTTGACGACGCAAAAAGTTTGGCAATTTCTTTGACATGCCCCCCAACAATCGCAAAGTGATGTATTTCTTTGCGAATCAAATACTTTTGAAGATTCTCTGTGTTGGCATATACGAAATCCTCTAAAACATTGGGTTTGTGCAGCGTCAACCCTTCAAAGGTCCTCATAATCTCCTTGAGTTGAAGAGTCCCTACACGCACTTCATTGTTTCTGATGAGTTTGTCATTTTTATAAATCGTGATTTCCGTACTGCCTGAACCAACCTCTACGAGGAGCAGACCTTTTTTTCTCAGAAGTTTATAATCCTGGAGGCTGGTTTTTAGAGAGAGATAGGTCAAGTGTCTTTCAATCGGCTCTTCTAAAATTTCAATGATTAGTCCGCATTTTTTGCTGAGTTGGTCTATGACATATTGGCCATTTTGAGCGCGACGAATGGCCTCTGTAGCGACAGCGCGGTAATCTGTCACCCCATAGTCCTTCATCAATCTCGAAAAATAATCCAAAGTTTTAATCCCCTCTACAATGGAGGAATTGGCGATTTTCTGATTTCTAAAAGTATCTATGCCGAGAACCACTTCGGATTTAATGTCCTCTAAGGTCCTCATTTTGTTACCCTCATAGACTTCCACTATTTTAATCTTCATAGCATGAGAGCCAATATCAATTGCCGCTATCACTTTCATCGCTTTTCCCCCAACTTTTACACCTTCTATAACTTCTATACCCATCATACCCTATAAAAAAACCTTAGCATATGCCAAGGCCGTTAAAACTGTGTTAAGTCATTAAATCTCACTGGCTATGCGCTCTATCGCCTTCGACCAATTGGGATCCGTTGCGTACCTTTTGCCGATGGCGGAAATACTAGTTCCGCTATAATACTTGCCCTCAGGCGCCAAATAGGACGACTTCAGGTACTGTGCCACGCCTTTGATGCTCTCTTCAAAAGATCCATAGCCCTGCGCGCTGGCATAAGGGGATTTATCGTAGGCTTTAAATCCAAAAAGATTGTTTTTGTCCTGTGCGATTCGACTTTTACCGTAATTGGATTCATGAATAGCTAAACTTGAGAGAAAAATAGGATTGATGCCGTTTTCTGCCCCAACCTTGTCAAAAACTTCGCCGAGACCTTCCATCGGCGTACCTTTAAGCTTTGCGTCGATTCGATCTGCAAAACCACCCACTCCAGCGGTCACATCCGTGGCGCTAAAGCTAGCGCCGTTATCCGTTAGAATCTGAGGCCCTTGAGTTCTTTGGACGCCACCATACTGCCCAAGCTTCGAGGTCAATATATCTTGAAATCGCTGCTGTGTCTCATTATAGCCTGAGCTCATTTGACTGACTTTGGGAATGGTCATGAGTTGGGAATTGATTTTCTGTGTCATATACTCACTCTTTCTTTAAATCTACAGTTTGAATGCTAATCATCATTTCTATCGCCTGTGGATCGATGACCATTTGAAGGCCAATTTTACCTGCGCTGCAGATGATTTTTTCAAACAAAAGTGCATCCTCATCTAAAAAAGTTGTGAACTGCTTTTTCATGCCGATTGGTGAACAACCACCCTTCTGATACCCTGTAATTTTGACAATATCCTTGACGTGTATCATCTCGATGTGTTTTTCATGGGCCACCTTCGCCGCTTTTTTAAGATCTAGTTCCTGATTAACTGCGAGGACATAGACGTAATAAGCGCCGCTAGCCCCTTGGGTAACAAGGGTTTTGAATACTTCCTCTGGGTTTTTCCCAATTTTTATGGCTACAGAACCCCCATCCGTCAAGCCATCTTCTACACCGTAAGTCAAAGTTGTATAGGCAATTTTATGTTGATCCAGTAGTCTAAGGGCATTGGTTTTTTCACTCATAGAACCTCCTGAACAGCGCTATTTGATGTTTTTTCTCGTGAACTTTATGCGTATTTAGCCCTTTATCCATTCAAGCCACCGGTCTGGCTCATAGCCTACTGTGGCCAATTTGCCAAAGCGCACCACCGGGGTTTTGAGGAGACTGGGGTTCTTTAGCAACAGCTCTTCTCTCACCTCAGGCGTTCGAATCTTATCCATATTTAAGGTAAGATAGGACTTGCTCGTACTCGAAATAAGGTTTTCAAGACCCACTGCACTTTTGACGGATGTCAGCTCCCCTTTGCTCAGCCCCTTAATGTTGATGTCAATCAATTGATACTCAACGCGCCGTTCTTTAAAAAAGCGTTCTGCTTTTTTCGTGTCCTGACATTTCCCGTGACCAAAGATTTGAATACGCACTGCCACCTCCCAATCCCACTTTATAGATTTTATGCTTAAACTTTGATTAGGGTGTCAAAAGTCCTTAGTTGATCCTATTCATACCGCATAGAGTTCCGAATGGTTCAACTGGCACTCTATGTGGTATGAATATTTGAGAAACTCACTTTTGACACTCTAATCAACTTTTCGATAACAACTATAATGCTTTTCACCATTTTCTCGGTCGGCAATGGGTATGCACTCGAAATGTTGCCTTTCATAAAAAGACTTTGCTCGTTCTGTGGCCTCTGCGCCGACACCGAATAAATGATGCACTTCTGTGATGTTCTGTATCATAGCCGTGGCTATACCCTTACCCCTGAAATCCGGATTTACGGCCAAATGGGTAATCAATATTTCGCGGGGTGACTTAAAGGCAAAACCAAGGACCCCAATGATTTGATCCTTTTCTGTGTAGCCGCTTAAATGCAGTGCATCTTTTTGAACATAAAAACTGGCAATTGAAGCCGCTGCACTGGGATCATGCTCCTCGAGACAACAGGAGAGAAGATTGATCACTTCTTGAGTTGTCGCAAACGGTTTTAAGTCTATCAGCATTGTCATCACCTCAACATTATTCTTCTGTGTATTGACCTCTTGGCGCGTTCAGTGTGGTTTCCATTCTAGACAGTTGGAGTGCCGTTAGACCAAAGGCAGTTGCCACGATCCTGTCAATGTGATTCAGAATGCATTTCTTTGTTTCCATCTCCTTTTCGATCAAGACCTTGTCAACCTCTATTTCAAGGGCAGTTTTTTCGCCCTCTGTAAATGTGGGTATAGGCAACCGTTCAAGATTTGACTTTAACACTTTCATAGAAGGAAATTTCGTTTTGTAATAAAAAGCTAAAGGTGTTGAATTTAAAAGGGCTAAAATGACTTTAAGGCTATAACCCTCTATATGTGGAATAATGACGTTGCAACTATTGAGGGTCATCCTACACTCCGTATCATAGGCCACTATAGGATGATCTGCAATAAACCGATAGACAAGCTTTTCGGGGGCATCGTAAATTTCAAGAGGGGCCATTTGTTGAAAAGCATCCCATCTTTGAACAAACACCTCTGAAGGCTTTATGGTGTAAGGTGTAACGTCCTTGCCTATAATCAAAGGAACACAGTCTTTCCCTTTAATTTGATAAAGATGCGAAGCATTGTCTCCCGTGACGATGCCCATGGCAAAGGTCGCTCTCCCTTGAAGACAAGTGCTACTGCGACCGTTCATTTTCGAAAGAACGTCAAGCGCTTGGTCGGTGGGTCTCAGAAGCAGACTATCGTCCTGATCAAATCGCGTCCCCAAAACGGTGTACCTCTGTCCGTGTTGGTTGACGACGATCCCCTCATCCCTTTTATTTGCTTGCTTTCTTGAAAGAACAAGACCTATAGCTGGCATATAAACGCCGTCAAATGGATTCTCCAGAAAATCGATTCCGCGCACTTCAAGGTTTTCTCTCATCATTGCTCGTAAAGGTCTGTGAACCTTGACGTTCAGTGCACTTTCAGGCAGTACATAAGTCAAACAGCCACGATTTTTCAAATGATGCATAGCCCATTCAATAAAAAGGCTAAAAGACTCCAAGCGGTGCTCAGACGCCAGTGTATAATGCTTTTTTAAATAATCCACCTGTATCTTTGAAAAAGTATAGCCCCAAGGAGGATTGCCCAAAATGCAGTCGACCATGTGGTAGGAGGGTGTCAGCAGTGTATCCCTAATGACAAATTGTCTATAGAGGGACTCCAAGTGAATTTTTCCTGATACTAATATCATATTGATACGGGTAATGTGAATGCTCAGTGCATCGACATCATAGCCGTGGCAGCCATAGTAACTATATCCCTCAGCCACCTCTAAATAACCCATCTCGTTTTTTAAATGAGCGACCTGAATCAAGAATTGTCCAGTGCCACAGCAAGGGTCAAGTACCTGCCCTTCAAATGCCCCGCGCTCACAGGAGAGTAGACTAGTGAGCGTGGATTTCACCACTTTATAAGGGGTGTAGTAGACGCCTTTTATTTTTCTTTGGCCAATACACTGAAGGGCCATGTGGATGTAGCCCAAGAAATCATCCTTACTTTCAGCGGGCACCGTCAACTGCATCAAATCGGATTCAAATTGGTCAGGCAAATCCCCGCCAAAGCCATCTTGCACCAAATCCATAAGCAGTGGTCTGAGGACCCCAAAATCAGCAAGACCCTCTCGAAGCGCTTTGACATAAGAAGTCTCCGGTATAGCAAAATCCAGTAAACCCTTGGCGTTCAGAAGCTTCATAGCATACTCGGCAATAATCAGTCTCCGGTGTCTTTCACAAAGTTCCGTTTGGCCAACCAAAAGACCCAACTGATGCACATAGCGCTCATGAGCGCTTCTGCCCAAATAGCCACTGGGCACTTGTATGCCTTTTTTGTGTTTCTTATTGCGACGCGTTGTGAGGATTTGGCTATCATCGCCCGAAAGAGACCTGTTCAGCGCTTCCACTTCCGATTTTTTAAACATCAAGCCTCGTAGGGACGTGTCCACTGGGTGTATTCTGCCTTTTTTAATCCAGTTGCGTCCCGTAGCTTCAGAAATCATCAGGAGTGAGCACACTTCTTTTAAAGAGCTCAGCTCCTCTAGCGCACCTTGTTCTATTAAATCCGAAGACGCCATTTTCGTTTGATTCAACGCCCTAGACACGATTCCCACCTCTGTATTATTGATCCTTGCGTCCCCTGTAAATACCCGTTCTCAGTTCTTTGATATATTCTTCTTTGTCTGGCATATCGCTGTGATTTGCATGTTTTATGGCAAGCTCCACATCATAGGGAACTCTCACGACTGTTATGGCAAAAGTTGATTTCGCCTTTGCCTCATACTCCCCTTCTAAAATACCATAGACAGCTTGAGTCTGCTCAAGGGGGTTGCCTACACTGCCCACATTAAACAGGGTCAACCCGTCAAAATGGTCTATAAAAGCCCCGTGAATATCGCCGTACCCAACAACATCTGAGGGGTGTGGATGTGTAGGTGTCGCTTCAAACAAACGCATGCGCTTTTCAAACGCCGAATCCACATAGACACGGTGAAATAAATCATTGGGAGATGCATGACAGAGCCTAATCAGCTTTCCGCTCATATAAAACTCCACATAGACAGGCAAGTCTTTTAGGTACTTCAGCCTCTCCTTGCCGAGGGCATTTTGATGCCAAATCAACATTTCTGTATGGTCTTGTTCCGTCAAGTAGTAGTCCCAATTGCCTTTAACGACAACCTCGCAGTGCCTTTGTATGGCATCGACTGCCTCTGCCGAGCTAGGTCCCTTGCCTGCCAAATCCCCAAGACAGATAATTCGGGTAATCCCCCTCGATGCTATATCAAAAAGCACACTTTCCAGCGCAGGAAGATTTCCATGAATATCTGAAATGATCGCTATCTTTTCCATTTATACTCCTTATTGATTCAGCATCGCTTTCCCTGTCTTTATTATAACACACTCCATAACGAAGGGCAGTGTCTCAACGAATGACACTGCCCTTAAAATTAGTTTTTGGGGACCACTTGATGAATCACATCAAAGGTATACATATCCTCTGAAAAAACGCCGCTATAATATACAATCAAAACCACATCTGGCTTTTCTGTGTCAATCAAGTCGTACAGGGATTTTTCCTTGTATTTTCGAAGATCGACATAAGTCAGTTCAGAAAAATGTTCAGCCAAAAGTCCTACGACAGGTGGGGTATAAGATATTCCCACTACAAGGGCCTTGGGTTTGCCCTTCCTTAAAGGGTTCGTAATCTTTGCATATAGGTCTGTGCCACTTAAAAAACAACCATAGTCATTGTCGTATACTTGTGACGTAATAAAGGCAAGATTAATGATATCCAGTGATTCCCCTTTAATGTTGACCATAGTCAGCTCCGAAGGAAATCTAGGTTTGTATGTCCCAATATCGTCCATTTGTGTTGCAACGGCACGCGTAACCGCGCGGCCTTCAGAGCCGAGGAACATACTTTTGTGGATATCCCATTCATAGGCTTCAAATCCATGAGGCGTTTCTTGAATGACACCATCGTCAAACAGTTGCTGTGCAATGGTGGCATATGCCGTAAAGAACCCTTCGTGGTTCCAGTGGTGATCAGTTTTATAATACTGAGGCGTTGTTCTATTGGCCTCTACAATGGGTTTTGAAAGGTCAATCCACGTCATAAATCCATCCAATGCTTTGTGTATGCCCACAAAGACATCGGGTCCTGGGTAGGCTAAATAGTCTGGCAAAAGGTCCTTGATCACATAGTCTTTTGTAGGGGCAACAGCATAGTAAAAAGGTGTGTCTAACTGCTCACATTTTTCATTGAGGTGCCTCAGTTGAGATGTTTCCACATCACTGATCTGACCCGAATGCACTATGGCCACATAGTGCTCTTTGCCAATGGCTTTATTTTTGATTGATTTTTTACCCAATAGCAGCTGTGTTTTTGCATAGGTAGACACCCATGTGCTCCGAAAAGGGAATTGGTCTTCCGACATGGACTCCATTTTTTGAAATAAACTGCCCGAAAACAAAGCCTTTTCAGTTATATCCTTGGGATCAACAACTTGAAGGGACCTTCCCTCCATACTGGAAAACGTATTGTAGGGTGGGAGAAAAGTAAAGATCAAACCGCTCATTATAAAAACAACAAAGCTCAGTACCACACCCTTTTGAAACAATTTATACATGACCGCGCCTCACTAAAATCTGAAATAGATAAATGGGTTAAATGTATCAACGACGATATAGGCCGTGGACAAAAGCAGCACTCCGGCAAGGGCCACATAATACAGAGATTCTTTCAGAATATTCTCTTTGCTCTTTTGAATCCAACCTTTAATTTGATGCATCACAAAAGGTGTGCTCAACAGTACCCCCAAAAGTATTTCTACCTTATACTCCATCATCAACTTAACACCACTTTGACTGACAAGTTGGCCCTTCATACCAAACAAAATTTTCATATAATTCAGAGCATAGGCTAAATCCGGACTGTTAAAAAACACCCACCCCAAAACCACAATGATGAGCACATACACATGCCTAAACACTTGGGGGATGGACTTTAGGACCTTGTCTAAAAAAAGACGCTCAAGCATGATCATTCCGCCAAAATAAAGACCCCAAACAATAAAATTCCAACTGGCGCCGTGCCAGAGTCCCGTCAAGAACCAAACCACAAACAGATTGAAAAGACCTCTAAAAAAGCTTACTTTACTGCCTCCGAGGGGAATATAGACATAGTCCCTAAACCAAGTTCCTAGCGAGATATGCCAGCGACGCCAAAATTCCGAGACACTTTGAGAAATATAGGGATAATTAAAGTTCTCTAAAAACTCAAAGCCAAACATCCGCGCCAAACCAATGGCCATATCGCTATAGCCTGAAAAATCAAAATAAATTTGGAGCGTGAAACAGATTATGCCCACCCATCCTTCAAGTGTACTGATTTGGTCCACAGACTTTGAAAAAACCTGAGTCGCTGCAAATCCAACAGCGTTAGCTATCAAAACCTTCTTCGCCAAGCCTTGAATAAACCGTTCAATACCGCTCATAAACTGAGTCAGGGTTTCCTTTCGGTTATGTATTTGATGCTCAAAAGTTTCGTAACGCACAATTGGCCCTGCAATAAGCTGCGGAAAAAAAGAAATATAAAGACCCAAATTCAGCAAATTTCTTTGAACAGGCGTCTTTTTTAAATACACATCCAGAACATAACTGAGCCCTTGAAATGTAAAGAAAGATATGCCCACAGGCAGAATAATCTCACGCATGGGAAGATGACTGAGACCCGTTGCGTTGATATTTTCAATAAAGAAATTATAGTATTTGTAGTAGGCAATCAACAGAAGATTCAGCCCAACACCAATGATCATCACCGCAGTCGGCCATGATTTCGTAGCCTCCAAGCGTTGAATCGCTAGACCCGCCAAGTAATTGAGACAAATACTCAGCATCATGGCAAAGACAAAAGTCGGCTCACCCCACATATAAAACAACAAACTGAACACCAACAAAATACCATTTTGAAGACGGTTGGGTGCGCTATAGTAAAAGCTCAAAACAATCGGCAAAAATACAAACAGAAAAAACACTGAACTAAAAACCATAAAGTCCTCACTTGCTCTCCATAAATATCCACGAATACTGTAAACATTATAACACGAGATGCACCTCCTATCTCCTTAGATTTTTGTCT
>JBBRGL010000077.1:0-9994 GCA_038240675.1 Peptostreptococcales bacterium | reverse complement strand
CGAGTGACCTAGTCTTGAAATGCCGTTGATCAAGCGCTCTGTCAACAACTCACCTTTTGGGGCATAAAGCAAATCGTAATTGCCAAAAATATCTTCACCAACCACCATACCAGGTTTTAAATCTTGAATAGACACATGTTGCATGAAAGCCTCCTCGATATAATGTCGATTGCTTGCAAGTGTTCTTTTGTAATTACATTTTAGCATAAGTTCCATAGGAATTGCCTTAAATTTTACAAAAATAAACGCACTAATTTGATGGACTATCGATTTGAATAGTGGATTGTATTCTTATCAGTTGGAAAATGTTTTGCTAAAGTGTTTTTATCGCATATAATTGAAATATGGACTTCAAGAAAATCTCGCAAAGCCATAGGTGCAAGGGGAATCATGAATAAAATACAGATTATTAAAGAGCGAATTCTCAAACTTTACAGTGAGCTTTCAACAGTTGCCCCAGAAATTAATTTAGAGGAGGCTTTTTATGTTGGGTTCAAAGAAAAAGACCCTCTCATGCGCGTCCGAGAATTGGTTTTCTATGTGGAAACTTTAGTGGATGAGGGTCTTCTTCACTTTGAATCTGCCTATTATGAATCATCGGATAAAATGGATTTCAATTACATGAATTCTGCAGTTTCTATCAAGATGGAAAACTTGAGCCTCACTGAGTTAGGCCGTTCTTACTGCGCCAATTTGACTATGTCTTTAGACCATAAGTGGACTAAAAGGCTGAAGGCGTTTACGAAAGCACTTTTTTCATTCCAAGTATCTCAGATTGTATTGATTGCTCTTTTATGTGTAATCTCTTTTATGTGTGGATTCCTTCTCAAGTAAGGTTTAGTACCCTGTCATCCAAGCAAAATAAAAAGGGGGGGAAACATGAAAAATTCCAAAATAAAAATGCGTCAAATTGAAGAATCCATCAAACTAAGAATCGAGCTCGAAAAGCTGATTCAAGAGGCGGTAAAAGGATTACACGAAGAAGCTGTTATTCTCGAAACTCAAATGGAGCGCACAACTTTAGCACTTCAGTTTGAAAGAGAAGCCAATGACCATAAAGCTGTGAGACTCTATCAGAAAAACGTTGAAGATGAAACGATCGATCCAGAATCTTATATGCGATTGGCTCTTTCGTATGGCAAAACGGGGCAACTCTCACTGGAAATCAAAACCCTCGAAAAAGCTTTGGTTGTCTTTGAAAACTTATCCTTCAAACAAAGCAATGGCTTTTCAGACCAATTGGCAAAACTACAACAGGTGATTATGCAGTCTCAGGCGATTTCTGACAATTTGAATGCATCTGATGGCGCATGTTATGGAGAACAAATCATTCTTTTGAAAAAGAGATTGGAAGATTCCCATCGGAAAAATGAAAAGTAAAAAGACTCTTTTGAAAGGAGCGAAGAATTGAAGATCATTGAAAATATCGCCAAGTGCAGAGAGTGCGGAGATGTGATTAAAAGCCATCATCATGAGTCTCCTTATGCCTTTTGCAAATGCGGGAAAATAGGTGTAGCAGGCGGAACACAATCGATACTGCGCGTCGGACATCATGCCGATATTGTGGAATTGAGCGTTAAAGAATACTCTGAAGAGCCTACTGTTAAAGAATACTCTGAAGAGCCTACTTGACAAAATGGAACGAACTCTGTAATGTTAATCTATGATAGAGTGTCAAATGTAAGTTTCTCGATTATTCATACTCATATGGTTACAGTTGGATATTCCGGAACTATATGCAGTATGAATGAAATCAACTAAGGACTTTTGACACCCTAATCAAACTATATGATGTATGCAATGAAAGAAATCAGTAGAAATGCTTGGCTTGTAGAAAGCTGATTGTCGCTGAAAAATCAGAGGAAAAGCATTTTGAAATTACAGTTCTAGAGCATCGGGGAACCGCGTATATCGGCGTTAACGATTTGAGGCTTTCGAGCAAATTAAGGTGGTACCGCGGCTTTTCGTCCTTAGCAGACGAAGGGCCTTTTTATTTTTTTTGAGGAGGAAACGAAATGGAAAAATCAGTATTAGATGTGCTTCTTGAACGAGGATATGTAGGACAAATGACCCATGAAGTAGAAATAAAAGCGCTTTTAGCCAAAGAGAAAATTACATTTTACATTGGATTTGATCCTACAGCGGACAGTTTGACGGTAGGGCATTTTTTGCCTATAATGGCTATGGCCCATATGCAACGTGCAGGACATAGACCTATTGCCCTTATTGGTGGTGGAACCACAATGGTCGGAGATCCAACAGATAAAACCGATATGCGAAAAATGCTCACCCTTGAGCAAATTGAATCAAACGGCGAAAAATTCAAAGCGCAAATGTCACGGTTTATGGATTTTGGCGAAGGTAAAGCGGTCCTAGAAAACAATGCGGATTGGTTGTTAAACTTGAACTATGTTGAGTTTCTACGAGAAGTAGGTGTTCATTTTTCTGTCAACCGTATGTTGACAGCCGACTGCTATAAAAGCCGTATGGAAAAAGGGCTGACGTTTTTAGAGTTCAATTACATGATAATGCAGTCTTATGACTTTCTTGTTCTTCACGATAAATACAACTGTTGTCTCCAAATGGGTGGCAATGATCAGTGGTCCAATATTTTGGGTGGAGTGGATCTCATTCGCAGAAAGAAAAGCAAGCCTGCGTTTGGCGTCACTTTCAACCTTCTTACCACAAGTGAAGGCAAGAAAATGGGAAAAACCGAAAAAGGTGCTGTTTGGTTAGATGCAGAAAAAACGTCCGTCTTTGACTTTTTTCAATACTTCAGGAATGTTGATGACGCGGATGTAATGCATCTTCTCAAAAGACTGACCTTTATGGAGATGGATCAAATCCTGAGTATGGAAAACTGGGAGGGTTCTGAACTCAATAAAGCAAAGGAAATTCTTGCATTTGAAGTCACAAAGATTGTCCACGGCGAAGAAGAAGCAGTCAAAGCGCTTGCCGCAGCAAAAGCACTTTTTTCAGGCGGAGCCGATGCAACAAATGTCCCAACAGTCACTTTAAGCACAGAGACTATTGGTGAGGGGATTCCTCTTTTGGATTTATTGGTGCAAATAGGATTTGCAGCATCAAAAGCTGAGGGCAGACGTCTTGTTCAGCAAAATGGTTTAAGCATTGAGGATGAAAAAGTAACGGTGCCAGAAAAAATCATCACGTCTTCAGATTTTATTGATGCCAAACTTCTTTTCAAAAAAGGCAAAAAGCAGTTCTGCCGCTTGGAATGGATTAAGTGACGTTTAAAGATATATTTTTTAAAATGCTCTGTTTGTATAAATACTCTATAATTTAAGTAGAATTGCAGCTCTTTGCATTGTAATTATAGTAAATATCAACAGTGCTAACCCATTACAACTTTTGAAATTATCAATAAGCGCATTTTTACACTTAAAATCATTATTGAATTAAAACTCAAAATAGTTTAGACTGAAAATGTTCAACTTATTTATTTTTCGTCATAAATTTAAGCTGAACATAAGATATTGGAGGACACATGCAAAAGCTGAAAGAAACCATCCTTGAAAAAGGCATTGTCAAAGACCATAAAATATTAAAAGTTGACTCTTTTCTCAATCATCAGATTGATCCCATTCTGATGGACCTCATCGGTGAAGCTTTTTATGGCTATTTTACAAACAAGCTCATAACCAAGATTCTCACCATTGAGGCGTCTGGCATTGCTATTGGCTTAGCCACCGCGCGAGCATTTAAAGTCCCTTTGGTCTTTGCAAAAAAAGTGGAGTCCTACAACTTAGATGTGGATACCTACCAGACGGATGTTTTTTCTTATACCAAGAACAAAACATATCCCGTACGCGTCTCCAAACGTTTTTTAGAATCCTCCGACGTGGTTTTAATTGTGGATGATTTTCTTGCGGATGGCAACGCTGCACTTGGACTGATTGACTTGGTTGCGCAAGCAGGAGCTTCTCTCGGCGGTGTGGGTATCGTTATTGAAAAGGGATTTCAAACTGGCGGAGAGCTTCTTCGCAAGCAAAATATCCCTCTACATTCCTTAGCCATTATCGAAAGCATGTCAGAAAAAGGTATTGTTTTCAGAACTAACCAAGTTTAGGAAGTCCTTTTACACACTTACACAATTTGAGGAGGAACAACATGAAAAAGAGTTTGGCTTTGTTACTTGTTTTGATGTTAATGATGAGTCTTTTTGTAGGTTGTAGCCCAGCACCAGCACCAACGACACCAGCTACTGAAGCACCAGCTGCTGCAACTGAAGCACCTGCTACTGAAACTGTTGCATCTGATTTTACAGTTGGATTTATCTATGTAGGACCTGTTGGTGACGGTGGGTGGACATTTGCACATGACAAAGGACGACTTGCTCTTGAAAAGGAATTGGGCGTTAAAACACTTTTCAAAGAGTCCGTTCCTGAGACTCAAGAATGTGAAAAAGCCATTAGAGACATGATCGACGGGGGAGCAAAAGTGATATTTGCAACGAGTTTTGGCTACATGGACTACGTTGAAAAAGTTGCAAAAGATTATCCAGATGTTGCATTCCTCCATTGTTCTGGGTATAAATCGGGTACAAACTTCTCAAATTACTTTGGACGTATTTATGAAGCGCGATACCTATCTGGTCTTGTGGCGGGTATGAAAACAAAATCAAACAAAGTTGGCTATGTTGCTGCTTTCAGCATCCCTGAAGTCGTTAGAGGCATCAACGCTTTTACACTTGGCGTTCAAGCTGTGAATCCAGAAGCGACAGTTGATGTCGTTTGGACCCATACGTGGTATGATCCTGCTAAAGAAAAAGAAGCTGCCCTTTCACTTCTTGACTTAGGTTGTGACGTTATTGCTCAGCACCAAGATACTGCTGGACCTCAACAAGCTGCAGAAGAGCGCGGCGCATTCGCTGTTGGATACAACACACCTTCTCTTGAAAAAGCACCCAATGCTTATATGACAGCACCTATTTGGAACTGGGCTCCTTACTATGTAGAACAGGTTAAACTTGTCATGGATAAAAAGTGGACGCCAACCAACTACTGGGGTCATATGAATGACGGTATTGTCAAATTAGACACACTTTCTAAAAACGCACCCGAAGGCGCTCAAGCTAAAATCGATGAATATACTGCGAAAATTATAGATGGAAGCTTCCATCCTTTCGCAGGTCCTATCAAAGATCAAACGGGTACAGTGATTGTACCTGAAGGCAAAACCATGACAGATGACGAAATGTTGAATTTTATGTGGTTTGTACAAGGTGTTAACGGTACTATAGAAAAATAAAATATAGTCAAGGGGGAGTGTAGGGCAATTGCATAGCGCATAAACGCTTAAATCAATTGCCCTACATCATTTCTGTTGAGTTTCTAATCGATTAAATTCTAAAGGAGCTCCTTATGAAAGAGGGATTAGCGGTATCCATGAAACACATTACAAAAGTCTTTGGAGAAGTCATGGCTAACCATGATGTCAACTTTGACCTTGAAAAAGGGGAGATCCATTCTATACTCGGCGAAAATGGAGCGGGAAAAAGCTCTTTGATGAACATACTATCAGGAATCTATTTGCCGGATAGTGGTTCTATTTTTTTAAATGGGAAACTAGCCAAATTCAAATCTCCACGCGATGCAATTCATAATGGCATCGGCATGATCCATCAACATTTTAAACTTATTCCTGACTATACAGCCCTCGAAAATATTTTGCTCGGTTATCCCACGGAGTTTTTTATCCGTTTTCAAAAACACGAACAAAAAATTCATGCACTGTCTGCTAAATATGGTCTTGAAGTCGATTTGAAAAAGAAAATAAAAAGTATGAGTATTGCTGAAAAACAAAAAGTTGAGATTCTAAAGGTCCTCTATCGCGGTGCAGAAGTTTTGATCCTCGATGAACCTACTGCGGTACTCACTTCTCAAGAGGCAGACAATCTATTTTCAATATTGCGAAGCATGAAGGATGACGGCAAAAGTGTCGTGATTATCACCCATAAATTTGCTGAGGTTTTGGACATCAGCGACCGTATCACAATTTTGAGAAAAGGGTGTAATGTAGACACGGTCATCAATCAAAATATTGTTCCTCAAAAGCTCGCCGATCAAATGGTTGGCAAATCAGTCGATTTATCCATCAAGCGAAATCCTGTCAAAAATGATGCAAAGGAGATGCTTGAAGTCAAAAATATGTCCATCCTTGGCCACGAAAAGAAAACGGCCCTCAAATCTTTGAACTTTACTGTCCACAGCGGTGAAATACTAGGTGTTGCTGGCGTTGCAGGTAGCGGTCAGAAGGAACTCTGTGAATCATTGTTTGGGCTTGAACATATTAAATCTGGCGATGTGCTGTTTGAAGGCGATAGTTTGGTGGGAAAAAGCCCACGTGACATTATCGCTAAGGGTATTTCAATGAGTTTTGTGCCTGAAGACAGACTGGGTATGGGACTTGTGGCGAACATGGATATTGTCCATAATGTCCTTCTTAAAGAGTATCAAAAACAACATGGCTATTTTATCTCGCGAAAAAGTTCACGCGTTAAAGCCAATCATTTGATAAAAAAGCTCAATATTGATACCCCAAATGCAGAACATCCCGTTAGGCTTCTTTCGGGTGGCAATATTCAAAAGGTCCTACTCGGTAGAGAGCTTGACAATAATCCACACCTCATCATAATCGCCTATCCATCAAGAGGCCTTGATATTGGAAGCTCTCATCAAATTTACGAACTTCTCAATGAACAAAAGGAAAAAGGTGTGGGTATTTTATTTATCGGTGAAGATTTAGACGTTCTTCTTGAAATTTCAGACCGTTTAATGGTCATGTGTTCAGGCGAAATAACAGGTATTGTCGATCCTCGTACTACCAGTAAAGAAAAAATTGGAATGATGATGTCAGGCAAGCATTTGGAGGATATCCATGATTAGAATTTCAAAAAAACTCACGCGTTCGCCTCAACAAGCGCTACTCATTCGATTGACGACAATCGCCATGGCACTGGTCATTTTAGGCATTTTTATTGCACTCATCGGCAAGAATCCCTTTGAAGTCTACTGGGGAATGATCGTCGGAAGTGTTGGATCGTTGTATCGATTAAAGGACACTCTAATCCTCACCATCCCGCTCACCCTTAGTGCACTGGGAATAGGTATGGCCTTCAAAATGAAATTTTGGAATATTGGTGGAGAAGGACAAATTGTCATGGGCGCTTTGTTTGGAAGCTTTGTCGCCTTAAAAATGCCCGCTCTACCACACTTCTGGGTCCTGCCTGCTATGGTTGCATTCGGTTTTATAGGCGGCGGTATTTGGGCACTGATTCCGACGTTTTTCAAAGTGCGTTTTGACACAAATGAAACGCTTTTTACTTTAATGCTCAACTATATTGCCATTAAATTCGTTGTATTCCTCCAATATGGACCATGGAAAGACCCCCTTGCACGCGGATTTCCCAAAATTCCAAACTTCCCCGAGTGGGCTATTTTGCCAGATTTTTTTGGTATACACGCAGGTTGGGTGCTGACGATTTTTACCATAGCGATTATCCATATTCTGCTCAATCACACCAAAACAGGATTTGAGATTTCTGTTATAGGAAGCAGTATAAATACCGCGCGCTATGCGGGAATGGAAGTGGATAAGGTCTTCCTCAAAACCTTGTTTATCAGTGGCGGACTCTGCGGAATGGCGGGTATTCTTCAGGCTTCAGGTGTCAATGAAACCCTCACAGCCCAGGTTTCAGGAGGCATGGGTTACACGGCCATTATTGTCGCATGGCTATCGGGTGTTCAACCCCTGATCATTCCCATTGTGGCTTTCTTGTTTTCCATGATGAAGCAAGGGGCAGATTTTATTCAGACTGCTTTTCAAATTCCAAAATCTGCAGCGGATATTCTGCAAAGTCTCATTCTTTTTTCGGCGCTTGGCAGTGAATTTTTGATTCAATATTCTGTTCGCTTCGTTTCGAGTCGTCATAAAAAGGAGGTAAATGAATGAGCGTGATCATATTTTTAGCTGCTGCTGTACAGGCGGGCACACCCCTTTTGTTTGCCACTCTCGGTGAAATCATCACAGAACGTTCAGGTCATCTTAATTTAGGTGTAGAGGGCCTAATGCTTCTCGGTGCTGTCTTTGGTTTTTATGCTGGAATGGTGACGGGCAGTCCTGTTTTGGCCCTTTGCGCTGCGGCTGCTGCAGGTGCTTTTGGCGCTTTGATTTTTGCTTTTATGACGGTGAGTTTAAGAGCCAATCAAGTGGTCACTGGCCTATCTCTCACTATTTTCGGAGCAGGGGTGTCTGGTTTTTTGGGACAAAGCTTAGTGGGACTCGTGCTTTCTGAGTCTTTCAAAACAACATTTGCTAAAATGTCCGTTCCTGGTTTGTCCCAAATACCGATTATTGGTCAAATATTTTTTGAACACAATATCTTTGTTTATTTTGGCTATGTTATGGCCATTGTCCTCTCTGTGTACCTTTACAAAACGCGCTCAGGTCTAAATCTGCGCGCTATAGGCGAGAATCCCTACGCGGCGGATGCAAGTGGTATTTCCATCACTAAGACAAAATACCTGCATATCCTTCTCGGAGGAGCGCTTTGCGCCTTAGGCGGCGCTTATTTGTCACTTGTTTATGTACCCGCATGGCAAGAGGGCATAACTGCTGGCCGCGGATGGATCGCAGTTGCACTTGTCATATTCAGTGGTTGGAACCCGGCCTATGCATTTCTAGGCGCATTTATATTCGGTGGACTTGATATTATTGGATTTAGACTTCAAAAATCTGATTTAATGATTTCACAGTACCTCATCGATATGTTGCCGTATGCGGTCACTATTTTAGTCCTCATTATGGGGAGCGTGAGAAAAACAGGAAAACTCCATGTGCCTGAGGCACTGGGGGAACCTTATTTTCGAGAAGATCGGCACTGATCAAAAAACTGCGCCTATAAAGGCGCAGTTTTTTTGTTGATTAAAGGGTTAGAGTGTCAAAAGAGTGTTGAATATGTTATTCTATATACGACATTCAGTGAATCGAGGCTATTATGTTAGCGCGTATCCAGAAAATGATGATTATCGCATCTATAGACGCTTTGGCGACACAAATTTACATACAACTTTTCGCTGCTTCCGGATTTCGAATTTCTATATCCGTTATTTTGTTGCCTATTTTTCTCTATTTCTACGAGGAGATCAATCCCATAATCCAAGCACTGTTTATTATGACCCTTGGTCTAGCACTCAGAAGCTTTATGGGGTATTTAGATATAGGCAATTTATGGAGTTCCCTTCTTCTTGAAGCCCCAACCATGATTTTTGATATTTCCTATGGGGTACTTTTTTATATTTTTTATAGCCGCGCTCAAAACAAAACCCTTTCTTTATGGTTTTCTGTCATCCTTTTCAATGATTTTTTTTCCAACATATTAGAACTTTCCTTAAGATCACACAACGCTCAGCCCGTCCTTGAATCAATAGCACCACTTCTTCTTATCGCTTCTATTAGAAGCGTCCTCGCTATTATCCTTGTGCTGTTTCTCAAATATTACGGGCAGCTCCTCAAAAAAGAAGAGCATGAGGAGCGCTATAGATCACTTCTTATGATGACTTCTGAGCTCAACAGTGAGCTTTATATGATGAACAACAATATGGCGCATATCGAGCATGTCATGACCAATGCTTATGGCCTTTATGAACAATTAGCAGAGGACAATCCCACTCAAAAGCGAATGGCGCTTGACATTACCACGGATATACATGAAATCAAAAAACAATATATACACGTGATGAAAGGACTCGAAGGCATTACAGGGGAGAAACCTTCCTACAAAACCATGGAACTCAAGGATTTGCTGGATGTTCTTGATCACTGCTTTGGAAATGTCATCGGGAACTCTCAAACGATCGCACTCTCCATTAAGCATCGCTCAAATCCTACCATTAATAAACACTTTTTACTCATGTCTGTACTTCGCAACCTGCTAGGAAACGCTCTCGAGTCTGTGACAAACAATGGGGGTGGC
>JBBRGL010000076.1:0-10016 GCA_038240675.1 Peptostreptococcales bacterium | reverse complement strand
CCGTAAACTTGAAGAGTATGTCAACAGCCTTATTGTCCAAAATCTAAGAGTCATCATCCATTACCCCAACTCAAATACCCTAGAGTCCATGCCCCTGAGAAAACAGCCTAAAGTCACAGAGGATATCCGCATCATCGAAATTGAGGGCAAGGATTTTTCACCTTGCGGCGGCACACACCTAAGCGCTATCGGCGCACTGCAACTTATCAAAGTCAAAAGTTCTGAAAATTACAAGAGCGGTTCACGCCTTGAGTTTGTCTGTGGCAACAGAGCCCTTCAGGATTATCACACTAAAAACGAACTCGTTTCTGAATTGTCCACAATACTCTCAGCCTCTGCTGCGACTGTTCTTGAGGCTACACTGCGGTTGAAAACCGAAAATGATCAGTTGCGGAAAAGCACCTTTGCGCTGAAAGAGCAGTTGCTTGAGATTGCCATTGAGAAAGCCCTTCAAGCAAAAACCGCCCACACTTTTGGGGATTTAGTAATCTTTGAATGTGATCATCTCGATGCTCAGCTCTTCAAAAAATCCAGTGTGCTTTTGACCAGTCAGATAAAGGGTGTTAGCCTTTTGACCAACACCCTTGGAGATAGTTATCAACTTATACTTGCCCAATCAGACGACAAACCAGTTCCCTTGGCCGCTCTTTTTTCTGAACTTAAAGAGCTCTTTGGGATAAAAGGTGGCGGGAGTCCCTTGGCTATTCAAGGCGGTGGTGACTCAAATCAGCTCACCGCCATCAAAGCTTATCTTTTTGGCAAACTCGCTTAGAGTCCCTTACTGAATCAGAATTTTGTATTTCCCATCCTCTTCATTCATTTCCCATTGTTCATTTTTGGACGTTCTATTTCCATATTCATCAATGTCATTTGAAAGATATTTTATGAAAATTACCAGGGAAGAACTGTAGCTCTGCGTAAAATAAATGCTCCGCTGAAAGCCTATATTGCTTTTGTTATATGCCATCATCCTGGTTACAAAATTGGGGAAAGAGACTTTTTCTCTACTTTTAAAGGCGATCAAATCGTACGCCAAATCATAACGCTCTGTTGTAATGAGTTCAAGAAAATTGAGAACAACATCTGCTGGCGGTTTGGGGCGAATGTATACGATTCGCTCATTTCGCGTTAGATTCCCGTAAAACATAAAATCCGGCTTAAACGATTGGATTTCTTCACCATCGATAAGAATCTGAACTTTGTCAATGTTGTCTAGAGCTGTAAGCGAATTGACAATGGACCAAATCATCTGATCAAAATAGCCATATTTGAAAAAACTTGAATAAGTGATGTCAGGGGAAAAATCAATAACACATTTTTTATCGACAAGGCTACTGCTGAGTATTTTGACATTTTCATCGATACAGGTATAGAGATGTTCATCTCGTGGGCCAGCAATGAGTTCCTGCAGAACAGCGCCTACAAAATCATTGTTCTTCACCGTAATGGTACGCGTTTCATGCTCCAGCATTTTATCGTCATTGACAAAATAAAGTTTTGACGTGTGCTTCATCTCTGTGGGTTTTGAGGAGATCCCGTGAGGTCGATTGATGTAATTGACGGTGCTAAAATTTGCAATTGTAAAGATAGCAACCATTACAATAGCGGATAACACTACCAAAAAACGGATAGACGTCTTCATGATTGCCTCCTAAACTTCTTGTTTTTTGGGCAAGATGAGGGTAAATGTAGATCCACTTCCCGGTGTGCTTTCAACTTCAATGCGCCCTTGATGAAGCTGCACGATTTGTTGGACTATGGATAGACCTAAACCACTTCCACCTGTATGTCTAGCTCTTGCAGTGTCTACGCGGTAGAATCGATCAAATATAAAGGGCAAATCTTCACGGGGAATTCCAATTCCTTCATCTGATATGGCAATCCGCACTTCTTTTGAAGTGGTCTGAAGGGTGATGTAAATGTGTTTGTTCTCAGGTGAATACTTAATGGCGTTATTGATAATGTTGATGAGACACTGTCTTATTTTTAGTTGATCCAGAACTATTTGAACCCGTTCTGAGTCCTCGTAGTGGATTATAATCTTTTTTTGAGCGGCAATAGGCTTGATCATCTCAACAACCCGGTTGATCATGTAATTTACATAGGTAACAGAGTACTCAAGCTCAAGTTCCTTCTTTTCTAAGTTGACCAAGTACAATAGACTATCAATAATTTTATTGAGTCTATCCACTTCAGAGTTGACGTCGTTCAAAAAATCTTTGTAGACTGCAGGGTTTTCTTCATTGCTATTGACCAAAGTCTCCGCGATGATTTTGACGGAGGTCAAAGGCGTTCGAAGTTCATGCGAGACGTTGGAAACAAAGCGCTTCCTTTGATCATCCACCTGATTGAGCTTAGTGACCATGCCGTTAAATGCCTCTGATAGATTACCCATCTCGTCATTGGAGTAGATTTTTGCTCGCTCTGTGGTGTTTCCTAAAGAAACTTGTCTCACAGTGTCCGTCAGACTGAGAATCGGTGCAGAAAGAATATCGACAAAAACAAAACTGACAATAACGGTAATAATCACACTTCCTATTGATAGAAGTAGGAAGTTCTTTGAGACAGTACTAATCCTTTGAAAAACGTCCTCTGGAGATGAGGACATGAAAACAACGCCTATAACTTTTGCCTCGTTCACAATAGGTACTGCAATATAGATGATTTTTCCCACGTCTTCAAATTTATAAGACTGAGCTGACCTTGTTCCTTGAAGCGCTTTAGAGACCTCGTCAATATAGGTAAGATCCGAATCTACAAAATCATCGTAAGCATCGATGACCACTTTTCCTTGTTCGTCTAAAACCATAACCCGAGAATTCACTTGTAGGCTCAGAGCTTTGATCAAACTTTTCACATATTCAAAAGTATACTCCTTAGAAAGCGCGTAATAGTTAGGTGCGACCCGGTCAGAAATAATATTGGCCTGGGTAATCAGAGCATCCTTTTTCTCATCAATCAAATATTTAGTCAGGGAGGCATTCACGAATGAGTTGATGAGCAGGAGTGAAAGGAATATCAATAACAAATAGGTGGAAACAAGTTTCCACCTAATACTGATAAAGAGCGATTTATTCATTTCTGTAAAAGTACCCAACACCCCATTTAGTGAGAATATATTCAGGTTGTGATGAATTGGCCTCAATTTTTTCTCTCAAGCGGCGGATATGAACATCCACTGTACGAACATCCCCGAAATATTCGTATCCCCATATAATCTCAAGGAGTTCTTCCCTTGAGTACACCTTGCCCTTATTAACTGCCAAAAGCAGCAATAAGTCAAATTCTTTAGCTGTAAGGTTAATGTCGCGTCCTGCCAAACTAACTTTTCGACCCAATGTGTTGATTGAAAAATCATCGACCTTCATCATGTTTGTCGACATCATTTTGTCACTGATCTGCACACGGCGTAAAATCGCTTTAATTCTCGCTTTTAATTCAAGGACATTGAAAGGCTTTGTCAAGTAATCATCTGCTCCATACTCAAGTCCAAGAACCTTAGAGGAATCATCGCCCTTAGCTGTCAATATAATAATGGGGACCATATTGGTTTCTCTGACTTTACGGCATACTTCTAGCCCATCTATTTTGGGCATCATTAAATCCAAGATGACCAAATCATAGTCATTTGCGGAAATTTTCTGAATGGCTTCTTCTCCATCTACTGCAGTATCCAGTTCATAATTTTCTTGCTCAAGACTAAATTTTAGTCCTTTTAATAAAATAGGTTCATCATCTACAATTAATAATTTCTTGGACATATTTCACCTCTACTCGCTGGCGGATTTTCTTCCTTCTATCATATCGTGATTTACCCTTGAATGCAAGATATAAGGTTAGGATGTTAAAAGGGCTTATTTGAACTATCGAAACCCTAACCATTCAAGCATCTTTTCAAAAAACACAGACCTGATTTTCAAATAATTTAAGCTTGGCTTCCCCGATCCCTTTTACCCTGAGTATGTCTTTGACATCATTAAATAGTCCATTTTTTTCACGCTCCTCAAAAATCCGCTTTGCCAGTACCTCTCCAATGCCATTTAAGCTCTCAAGTTCTTTCAAGTCAGCAGTGTTGAGATTGATTTTATCCTTGAGTTCCGGGTAGAGCGCCACATCGGAAATCTCACCCAAAACAATGATTTTTTCTCCATCTCGCAGCAATTTCGCCATATTGTTATTCTCAAGGACAGCTTTTTCAGTCATTCCCCCGGCAAGTTCTACAGCATCGCTCACCCGTGCGCCTTCACCGACAGAATAGAGGCCAGGCTTCGCTACTTCACCAACCACGTAGACCTTGAAAGCCTTTGCGGTTGTGGCTGCAGCTATGTCTTCACTTGCAGACTCAGAAATTTGGGCTTTCCCAAGAGGGATGATCTTGGCGTTTTTGTTTTCTATGTAATCCCCAATCAAAACAGCTGCACTCAGACAAACCACCAGCACCACACCCCAAATAACCTTTGTCCCTATCTGCATGATGCACCTCTCTGAACAAGTATTGGCTTACAGCAACTTCTCAATTATATATTAGCATAATTGAGATATGATGGCAAATTTTTGTTGGATTTTCTCTTTCTTTACCTTGGAAGTTCATAGGGAACAGGTTATAATGACAGAGTACCTTTTAAAGCGACAGCGAATAAGCCATATTCACAAGGAGATTTTATGCGCCGCACCACTCTATTGATTTTTCTCATTTTGTGCCTATCGATTCAACCCCTCTTCGCTGCCGCCCCAGAACTTGTAGGCGAAAGCGCCATACTCATTGTGGCGGATACAGGTGAAGTGCTATTTGAGAAAAATAGTGAAACGAAAATGTATCCCGCCAGCACCACAAAAATTTTGACGGCGATTATTGTTATTGAAGACCTTTTGCTCACGGATACCGTCCTTGGCGATCACGAAGCTGCCTTCACAGAAGGAAGTCGCATCTATGTCATGGAGGAGGAAAGCTTCACAGTAGAGGAGCTCCTTTATGCCCTCCTCTTAGAATCTGCAAACGATGCAGCCATTTCCCTTGCTAAGAAACACAGCGGCAGTGTAGACGCCTTTGTCAAAGTCATGAACGAAAGAGCCATATCAATGGGTGCAACACATTCCAATTTTGTCACACCGAACGGTCTGCCTAACGAAAATCATTATACGACGGCAGCTGATATGGCAAAGATTGCAGCCTATTCTATGAAAAACAGCACCTTTAGAAATTTCGTAGCGACCTATCAACACGACTTAGGGCCGACGAATAAACAGCCCGAGACAAGACATCTCAGCAACTCAAATCGTTTTTTATACGGCGTTGGGCCAGGGGATAAAATTGAATACAAAGGCAAGGTTATCGATATTAAATACGACATCGTCGATGGCATCAAAACAGGCTACACCAACATTGCACAGAACTGTTTCGTTGGCTCAGCTGTAAAAAACAATCAGCGCCTGATCACTGTCGTTTTAAAGTCCAAGGGCAACGATGTCTATAAAGATACACGTCAATTGCTAGACTATGGCTTTGAAGCCTTTACCCAGTACAAGATCCTCACAAAAGGTGATGTGGTCAAAAACATTAAAATTAAAGGTGTGGCAGAGAAAACCGGCCTTGACCTCATCGCTGAAACCGATGTGTATAAATACATGAAGTCTGGTGACGCTACAATTCCCGTCGAATCCCGTATAGAGCTCATGGAACCCATGCCTGCCACCGTGACGGAAGGTCAGATTATGGGGAAAGTTGTATTTTTACTGAGCGGTGTAGAAGTCGGCGCCACAAATTTGCTGGCCAAAAACAGCCTCAGCGACCAAAATATGTTGACGGGTTTCAAGTCCATGATCACCGATGAAATGCGCAAAACACAAACCCTCAATTGGTGGATTCAGCTTGGTATCAAGCTTGCCATCGCTTTAGTACTTTGGAGGGTACTGGCAGTGGTCTTTCGTCCGAAGCGTAGGCGAAAATCCATAGCTCCCCCATCTGAAATGCCCAATGACAATGAACCCAGATCTTCAAGAGCGAGCAACGTTTCAAACTTAGACAAAAAAAGACTCAAGCGTTAAAAATAGAAGAGGCTTTATCAAAAGGTTATTCAACCTTTTGATAAAGCCTTATTTTGATTCCAACAACCTTCTTACAGCAATGCATCACTTCCCGATATAAGCGACCATTTCAATTTCGACTTGAACGCCAAGGGGCAATTTTGCCACTTGGAAAGCTGCACGAGCGGGTTTGTGATCGGTGAAGAAAGACGCATAAATGGCATTCATCGCCGCAAAATCATTCATATCTTGAAGCAGGACTGTGGTTTTGACCACTTGTTCAAAGGTGGCGCCAACAGTCTTTAAAATAGCTTGTGCATTCAGTAGACAGCGCGTCGTTTCCGCATCAATACCGCCCTCAACGACTTTACCTGTAGCGGGGTCAAGGGGAATTTGACCCGATACATAGACAAAATCACCTGCTTGTATGGCTTGCGAGTAAGGACCTACTGCATTTGGAGCCTCTTCGGTAAAAAGCACTTTTAATGGCATTTTTGTTCCTCCTTCTATTTTATGATGAGGGCGTCAAAAGTAAGTTTCTCAAATATTCATACCCGCTAGAGTTCCAGTTGAACAATCCGGAACTCTAGCGGTATGAATAGGATCAACTATGGACTTTTGACACCCTAATCATTTATACTTCTCTCACTTCATCCAAATAATTATAAATCGTATACCGCGAAACGCAAAGGACCTTCGCTACATAGTCAATGGCGCCTTTGATCAGAAATGCCCCTTGGAGCTCTAAGCTTTTGACGATGGTGACCTTCTCATCCTTGGAAAGATAGGCCACTGGCTTACCCGATTCCTCTATAGTACGAATCACGATGTCGTTGAGAACGCTATTGACTTTGTTGACGACAATTTGGTCCTCGCGTTTTTTGTCATCATCAGAAATTCTCATGATTTCATCGAGAACTTGCTTTGCAGCATAGAGTTCTGTCATGTCAAGATTGATACAAAAGCATCCAATTGTCTTTCCTTCATCATCTTTAATGAAGACCGTGGAGGATTTTAGGACCTTGCCCTCCATACTTTTGCCTGTATAGTTCATAATATCTTCATTGGTATCCCCGTGTTTTACCACATTGAGGGAAAACTCCGTCATAGGGCTCCCTATACTTCGCCCCGTCACATGCCCATTTTGTATTTCTACAAGGGAGTTTGGCAGTTTCGAGAATTCATGGAGGACAACTTCACAGTGGTTTCCAAATGTCTCTGCTATACACTTGACCATGGGGATGTACCTTTTGATAATAGGATGGATCTCCGTATTGAATGCATCCTCAATTTCATCCATTTTTTTCATTCTATTTCACCACGATATTGACGAGTTTGTTCGGAACGACGATGACTTTCACAATGGTCATATCACCCACGAGCTCTTTAATACGAGGGCTTGTATGGGCGATTTCTTCCAGTTGTTCCTTGGTTGCATTGTTTGGGACAACCACTTTGTCTCTGACTTTGCCGTTGATTTGAAGGACAATCTCAACTTCATCGTCCACAAGGGCAGCCTCATCATATTTAGGCCAGCTTTGTGACTGTAAATCGCTTTTGCCGTTAATGGCTTCGTAAATTTCCTCAGTGATATGGGGTGCAATGGGATTCAAAAGATGGATGAGGGTGTTGAGTTCACCTTTTGTGATTGAACCCTTTGCATAGAATTCATTGATGAGAGCCATCATCTGCGCAATGGCCGTGTTGAATTTCATCAGTTCAAAGTCTTCAGTCACTTTCTTGATGGTCTTGTGCATCCAAGCGTTCAAGTCTTTGCTGTAGCCTAGTTCCTCCGTCATCATATCCTGTAGTTTCCAGACGCGGTCCAAGAAACGCTTGCATCCTCTCACGCCGTTGTTGGACCATGAGACTGCTTTTTCAAAATCCCCAATAAACATTTCATACGTTCTAAGGGTATCGGCACCCATGGCTTCCACGATTTCGTCGGGGTTGACCACATTGCCTCTCGATTTTGCCATTTTCTCATTGTTGTCACCGAGGATCATGCCGTGAGACGTTCTCTTTTGATACGGCTCAGGCGTTGGGACCGCGCCAATATCAAAGAGGAATTTATGCCAAAAGCGCGAGTAGAGTAAGTGAAGCGTGGTGTGTTCCATGCCGCCGTTGTACCAGTCAATAGGCAACCAATAGTCCATGGCTTCCTTCGAAGCAAAAGCTTCTCTATTGTGGGGATCCATATAGCGTAGGAAATACCAAGACGATCCTGCCCACTGCGGCATTGTATCCGTCTCACGTTTTGCGTCGTGACCACAGGTTGGACATTTGACATTGACCCACTCTGTGATGGCAGCCAGTGGCGACTCCCCGTTTTCAGTTGGTTCATAGCTTTCCACTTCTGGAAGCACAAGGGGAAGCTGCTCAAAGGGCACCGGAACAGCGCCACAATGTGGGCAATGGACAATTGGAATAGGTTCGCCCCAATAACGCTGTCTAGAGAAGACCCAGTCTCTCAGCTTGAAGTTAATTTTCGCACGGCCGATATTCTTGTCGACGACAAAGGCGATCATGGCTTCAATGGCTTCTGGAACGGTTTTACCCGTAATAAAACCAGAGTTGACCAAAATACCGTCTTCTGTGTAGGCTTCTTTGGTCACATCACCACCGGTGATCACCTCAAGAATAGGAAGTTCAAACTTGGTTGCAAATTCAAAATCTCTCACGTCGTGAGCGGGTACCGCCATAATAGCACCTGTTCCATAACCCATCATGACATAATCGGAAATCCAAATAGGGATGGGCTGACCTGTGGCTGGGTTAACGGCGTTTAGACCTTGAAGGGGAAGACCCGTCTTGTCTTTGACCAGTTCAGTCCGCTCAAAATCGGATTTTTTGCGGGACTCTTCTCTATAGGCCTCCACGTCTGCATAATTGCCTATGCGCGCCTTAAAGGCTTCCACAAACGGATGTTCAGGTGCAATGACCATATAGGTAGCACCAAAAATTGTATCGGGACGGGTGGTGTAGATCAGCATTTTTTCATCGGAATTCTCAATGCCAAATTCAATTTCAACCCCTGTCGATTTTCCAATCCAGTGGATCTGTTGCACTTTAGCGCGGTTGATGTAATCCACCAAGTCCAAATCTTTGATGAGCTTCTCAGCGTACTCTGTGATTTTGAGCATCCACTGTTCTTTTTCTTTTTTGACAACTGTTCCACCGCAGCGCTCGCAGCCACCATTCACAACTTCTTCATTGGCAAGACCTACTTTACACGCATTACACCAGTTTATAGGCATAGTCGTTTTGTAAGCCAGACCCTTTTCAAAAAACTTCAGGAAAATATACTGGGTCCATTTGTAGTAACTTGGATCAGTCGTATCCACCTCTCTCGACCAGTCAAAAGAGAATCCAATGGACTTCAGTTGACGTTTAAAATTGGCTATATTCTCGTCCGTCGCAACTCTCGGATGGATTTTGTTTTGTATCGCGTAGTTTTCAGTAGGTAGGCCGAAAGCATCCCAACCGATAGGATAGAGGACGTTGTACCCTTCAAATCGCCTTTTGCGCGCGACGATATCGAGGGCGGTATAAGATCTTGGATGTCCTACATGAAGTCCTTTTCCCGATGGATAAGGAAATTCAATCAGCAGATAATACTTCGGTTTATCGCTGATATTCTCTGCTTTGAAAGTCTGATTCTTCTCCCAAACAGCTTGCCATTTGGCTTCGATTTCTGCAAATTGATAGTCTTTCATAGTCTCCTCCTTTTTTTGACACAAAAAAAGCACCTTTTTTACACCATAAGTGTAATCATAGGGACGAGCAATGCCCGCGGTACCACCCTATTTGACTTCCAAGAAGTCCTCTTCATCGTTGATAACGGTAACGAACCTATTCACGAGGTGAGTTCCAACACTTATTGGTTCTGGTTTGCACCACCCACCAGCTCTCTAAACCCAATATGACGCTATACTAGTCCTCTGTATCACTATTCAATTGGTAGACAAGTGGGACATTGTCACCGTCCCACT
>JBBRGL010000075.1:0-10077 GCA_038240675.1 Peptostreptococcales bacterium | reverse complement strand
TTTGTCGATGCCCATTCCAAAAGCATTAGTCGCTACGATGATGGCAGTCTGATCCATCATAAAGGATTCCTGAACCTTACTCCTAGACGCGTTGTCCATGCCGGCATGGTAGGCTTCAGCCGAAAATCCGTGCTCTCTGAGCTTGAGGCTTAAGCTTTCGACAACTTTTCTTGTGGCGCAGTAAATGACACCTGACCCCTCTGTAAACGACCCTTTCAAATAATCCCTCACATAGCGGTACTTATCTGTAGGCTTGACCACTCTGTAGTGTAAATTAGGCCGATCAAATCCTGTCGTCAGTTCAAAGGGCTCCACCAGTGCCAGTAAATTTTTGATTTCCTCTATGACATAGGGTGTCGCAGTGGCTGTAAAAGCCGCCACGACAGGCCGAACAGGAAGCGCCTTGATAAACTGCGGGATATCTCTGTAGCTCGGTCTAAAATCATGTCCCCACTGGCTGATGCAGTGTGCCTCATCCACAGCCACAAAGGCGATTTCGTTACTTCTACACAAATTCAGAAATTGATCTGTGAGCAATCGCTCCGGAGCCACATAAATCAGCTGATACGCCCCTTGACGAATGCCCTGAAGCCGCTTTGATATTTCACCGCTCGACAAAGAACTGTTGATATAGGTCGCTGAAATCCCGTTTTCATTCAGGCCATCCACTTGATCCTTCATCAGGGCAATCAAAGGGGATACAACGATGCTCAGACCACTGACCATCAGTGCCGGCAATTGATAGCAAAGGGATTTCCCACCCCCTGTTGGCATAATGGCAAGTACGTCTCTTTTGAGAAGCAAATGGTCGATAATACTTTCTTGGCCATTTTTGAAGGATTCATATCCAAAATGTTTCTTAAGCAGCTCTAACCGATTCATCAAGAATCCTCTCTATACGCGTTATTTTTGAAAGGTGCTTTTCAGCAACCTCCTCGTTTTCTAGCCCCGCAGTACATCCTCGATACAGCCGAGTTCATCTGCTGTAAACGCAAGATTTTGAACCGCCGTCACATTGTCGACCAACTGACTGACTTTACTTGCACCTATTATGGCAGAGGTGACTTTGCCTTGCCTGAGTACCCAAGACAGGGCCATTTGGGCCATAGATTGCCCACGGTTTTCCGCTAGACGACTCAACAGTCTCACTTTTTCGATTTTTTCATTCAAAACCGCATCTACATTTAAAAACTTTGAGCCACTGGCCGCTCTTGAATCAGTGGGTATACCCTTCAAATAGCGATTGGTCAATATGCCCTGATCCAGGGGTCTAAAAACGATGCTCCCTACACCTTGTTCCTCGAGAAGGTCTAAAAGGCCATCCTCTATTTCCCGATTGAATAGGGAGTAGTTGGACTGATGAATAAGACAAGGGGTCCCAAGTCTTTTGAGTATGGCGAGTGCTTCCTTGGTTTGCTCTACACTGTAGCGTGACAACCCTATATAGAGTGCTTTACCCTGTCTCACCAACAAATCAAGAGCACCCATAGTCTCCTCCATAGGTGTTTCTGGATCTGGTCGATGGGAATAAAAAATGTCCACATAGTCGAGGCCCATACGCTTTAGGCTTTGCTCAAGACTGGCCACTAGAGATTTCTTAGATCCCCAGTCTCCATAGGGTCCCGGCCACATGGTATATCCCGCTTTTGTCGCTATGATCAATTCATCTCTGTAAGGTTTGAAGTCCTTCTTCATTATTTTCCCAAAATTTTCCTCTGCACTGCCAATAGGCGGTCCATAATTATTGGCTAAGTCAAAGTGGGTAACACCCCTATCAAAGGCCTTTGTCAAGAGCTCTCTTTGAGTTTCCAAAGGATTTATATCCCCAAAATTGTGCCAAAGTCCAAAAGAAATTGCAGGCAGTACTAATCCACTTTTCCCTGATCGTCTATAGGGCATGGAAGTGTATTGTTTTTCATCTGCAACGTACGTCATTCTCACCTCCCTTTTCCATTGTTCAAATATTAAGCGTTGTTCAAAGTATCTCTATTAGAATCCCTATTATAACGCCCTTTAAAAAGGATGCAGTTGATTATGACACCTATAGAATAATGATTAACCACTATATCAGTCAAGGCATAAACGGAATTGTCCCAATGGGCACTACAGGCGAAGCACCCACTTGACGCCATGTGAAGCAGAAAGAATCATTGAAGAAACTGTCGAAATCGTGGGCGGTAGGGTGCCTATTTTTATTGGCCTTGGTGGCACAATACGAAAACGCTTATAGACTCCCTCAAAATTGTTGAAAAAAAAGGTGTTGATGGCATCTTATCCGTAAGTCCATACTACAACAGACCCGACCAACGCGGCCTATTTGAACATTTTAAGTCCCTTTCAGAAAGTACAGACCTGAATATAGTGGTTTATAATATTCCTTACCGCACGGGAAGAACCATTGAGAATGACACCATTAGGCGATTAGCCAAAATAAAAAACATCGTAGGTCTAAAAGATGCCAGCGGCAATACCGCTCAGAGTGTTGATCTCTTACTCAACCCACCGCCTGATTTCTCCATACTCTATGGCGAAGACGCTTTTCTAATCTTTCTTAAAATAAGTCAATAGTACTTTCCAGTTTGCAAGAATAATCTCTAAATCATTGGATTGAGCAGCAACTTCAATATGCTCAGTAATTTCGCATAGCAAACCCACATGCAAACTTGAGATAGATCCCTTGAGTTGATGGGCAAATCGGTTGATTTTGTCAAACTCGCGTTTTTCTATTGCCAGTTTTAGACTATCCAGTCGCTCTGGCAGTTGCTTTGAGTAGACTTCTTTTAACTCGTCCTCATCTTCAGTCGAAAGTCCATTTTCAGTGATGAATTCACCGATATATTTCCGGATGAGGTCAAGATTGTAGGGCTCTTCTGTGGCAACAGGGTTATATTTTTCTATCTGTTTAAATAATTTTCCGACATCCAACGGTTTACTTAAATAATCATCCATACCTGCCTTGAGACATTTCAACCGATCGCCCTCCAGGGCGTTTGCCGTCATGGCTACAATCGGTGTATGCCTACTCACTCCTTCGTTAAGACGTATTTGTGCTGTGCATTCATAACCATCCATACCCGGCATTTGGCAATCCATAAAAATCAAGTCATAAGTCTTTTTAGACAACACCTCAAGGGCTTGTTCTCCGCTAGACACCACATCACAAAATACTTTATGGGTTTTCAAGAGCTTCAAAACAATTTTTTGATTCATTTCATTGTCTTCAACCAACAGAATTTTGGTCTTGAGTGCATTTTGGGGATGCAGTTTAGAGGTCTTTTGTTTATCCTCAGCACGTCTCTGTGCAGTATCTGACATCAAGGCAGATTCAATAGACTGAATCAAATCATCTTTTTTGACAGGCTTCATGACATAACCCGAAAACCCTAGAGCCACAAGATCTTCATCCCCACCTTTCAGTGGCCAAGACGCTAAGAACAAGAGCTTCAAATGCTTCGTATTTGGCAGTGTCTTTAAAGCGGCAGCCATTTGGTACCCATTAACCTCCGGCAAATTATAATCAATGAGCACCACTTTCACCGGATTCATCCCTGTCGTTTGATCGGCAAGGAGCGCTATTGCTTTTTCAAAGTTGTCTGTCTCAAGGACAATTGCACCTGCATCTGCCAGATACTGATGAATGACATTTCTGCTCTTAAGCTGTTGATCAACCACTAAAATTGCAACACCTTCTAAAGATGGTTCTAAATCCGTTTTTGACACTTTAGAGACACCTTGAAATGGAAGCTGAATGGTAAATGTTGAACCGACACCTTCAATGCTTTCAACCGAAATCGTTCCCTGCATCATATTGACCAATTCTTGAGTGATGGCCAAGCCAAGACCAGTGCCTCCATATTGTCTTGTAGTTGAAGCGTCAGCTTGAATGAAGGGCTTGAAGAGTTTGTCCAAAGAAGCATTAGACATGCCAATACCCGTATCACTTATCGTCAGTGAAAAACCAATTTTATCCCCGCCTATATCTTTACAGTCAAGAACGACACCAATCTCTCCAGAGCGGGTAAATTTCACGGCATTCCCTAAAATATTGGTCACTATTTGTCTGAACTTCGATGGATCGCCCATTATTTTTTCTGGGACATAGCGCTTAATCAGTGTATACAGCTCAATAGGTTTCCCATAAAGTCTTGGCAGAAAGCTCGACACAGTCTCTTCAACCACTGTACGTGGATTAAAAGGCACATGCTCAAGAAGCATTTTGCCCGCCTCAACCTTCGAAAAATCCAAAACATCATTGATTAAATACAGCAAATGTTCTGAAGCGGACTTAGCTTCACTGACATACTCCTTTTGTTCTTGAGTGGCCACCGAGGCACTTAGCAATTCCAAGTAACCCATAATACCGTTCATGGGCGTCCGTATTTCGTGCGACATATTCGCCAAAAATTGCCCCTTCAATTTATTAGCGGCTTCAGCTTCCTCTTTAGCCCTGATGATACTCGCCTCACTGCGTTTTCGCTCTGTAATATCCGTGTGGGACCCTGCTAATCTGTATGCCATACCCTTGGTATCCCTCAGTGCATCCCCTCTAGCTCGAATCCACCTATAATTCCCATCTTTGTGAAGCATTCTAAACTCAAGATCATAAACGGTATGTGCCCCAGTGATGTACTCCTTTTCAAATGCAGTAGTTGCTGCTTCATCCTCAGGATGAAGCAACTTTAAAAACGTATCAACCGCATTTGGCAACTCCCAGTCGCAGTACCCAAGTTGGGATTTCCACCTCGGGGACAAATACAGCTCATTGGTTGTTATATTCCAGTCCCATATACCATCGTTACTCCCTTTGATTGCGAGTTCAAATTGTACTTTTTTCTCTAAAAGCTCCTTTTGACTCCTAAGTTCATTTGTCACATCCCGGGCTGCAGCATAAACCAGATTATCAAAAGGCCTTGCGCGCCATTCAATGAACTTGTAACTGCCGTCCTTACATCTACAGCGGTTTACAAATCCTAGAACTTCACTGCCATTCGCTAAATGAACCATGCTGGCAAGGGTTCCTTCCACATCCTCCGGGTGAACCAATTCGATAAATCTAGTCCCAACAAGTGACGATTTTGTGTAATCCAATAGATTTTCCCACTCCTGATTGACTTTTAAAAATCGTCCTTCTAGGTCTGAAATACAGAGCAAATCTAAATTGATTTCAAAAAAGTTCTCAAGCTCTATAGCTTGTTTTTTTTCAGTTGTAATATCATAGAAAAGCGTAATAAATTCAAGTTCTCCTGGAGAGAATGCGCTGACTTTATACCACTTATCAAAATTCTCAAAATACTGCGTAAATGAAATGGGTTGCTTGGTTATGGCTACATTGCCATAGACGCCAATCCAATCATAGGCGCTTTTTTCGATGTCTGGAATGACTTCTGTCACCTTACAGTCAATAATATCTGTTGACTTCAGCCCTGTAAGGTTTTTGAAGGTCTCATTTACTTCGAGATAGATATAATCTATAGGATGACCCTCGCCGTCCAAAACCACACGGTGCAGTGCGTATCCCATTAACGATTCATCAATGATTTGCTTGTATAAAGAGTTATTCATTAAAACACCTCATTCGCTTGACCTAAAATATATCTATTTTCCTACATCTTTTTATCCTATACCCCAAATTTCCTCCTATCAACTTTTTGATAAAGTATTTCAAGTCCTTTTTAGCAAATTATATGCACTGTGAACGCATAAAAAAAGAGAACTCTATAGAGAATTCACTTTTTTAAAAGGGTTGAAAGTTATTTTGACGCACTAGTCTCTCTACCTTTTGAGCATTTTTTCGAGAAGCTCCCAAAACCACGGACTTTCAAATCCTTTTCGCCACACAGCTGCCCCTGCCAAATCATATTCTCTGACCAGTTGAAGTTTGAGTTCGAGGGATTCTGCATCTTCTAGCCAAACCTTTTTCATTAAGCCCGACTCTTCGTAAAAAATGGTGGACTGCCCCACTGCTGGGTCCCATGTTTTCAGATGCCAGTATTCCCTCAAAACGCTGTCCATATTTTTGATAGAAAGGGTTTTCGAACGCACTTGAATTTTGCCATTCTCCGTTTCTTCAGTCCAAACCCGCATGTAAAGCGGCAGTCCAAGAATGAGTTTTTCTCTTGGAATGAGCTTCAAGGATTCGGCAACTCCTCTCGTAACCCAAGGCAGAGAAGCCACTGATCCCGCCAGAGGACTAGACGCCCAATGTTCATCGTAGGCCATGAGCATAAAATAATCGCAGAAGGGTTCAATGGCTTTTCGGTCCATAAATTTTGACCACTGATCGCTTCCCCAAGGAACAGTCACGTCGACTGAGAGGACTAGACCTATTTTATGCAGCTCCTTCGAGAGCTCTTTAACAAACTGGGTCATCATTTCACGATCGGCCAAATAGACGTTTTCAAAATCTAAATTAATGCCCGAAAATCCATAAACCCCTGCATATTGGATCAATTGAGCGACGACTTTTCTACGCAGTTTTTCACTGTTCAAAAGTGAATGGGTCAATTCTGGATCGAAATCATTTGAAAAGAGAGGCCATACCTTATACCCTAAAGCATCAGATGCTTTTGTGTACCCTAAATCAGCATCATTCAAAACCCATCCATCGTTTGTAAGCTTGAACCACGTTGGGCTGAGTACATCTAGACCAAGCTCGCGATTTACAGGGGTTTTTTCGAAATTGTCAGCATACCCCTCAATAACATCCCAAGCAAGACCGATTTTGAAGTATTTTTTGAAGCCAGCGGCTTTAGGAATTTGCCATTTGGGGCCAGGCTTAACTGCCTCAATGAGATTGATGGCACCTTTGTCCACATACCCCACCAAACCGTTTTCTAGCCTAACTTTAAAGGCAGTTGATGTCTCTTTGAAAATACGCACTAAACTATAGGTTGGTAATTTTTCAACAGTAGGCCCAGAAAGAATAGACGTCATTTTAAGGGGTGTCAACTCTTTTTCAACACGCCCTGTATAATGCTGAAAATCCCGTGTATCGATAACAAGTCTACCTGCATCCTCAAAATAGACCGTTTGTAAATCGAATAGTCGTCCCAGAGCCTCAAGTTCTACAAATTCACCCTCTTCTAAAAAAAGCAGTGGCAAATTGACTTCAAATCCGCTATTTCTGAGGTAGTGTTCAACAGATGACACTTCATAAGACATATGGTTTTGGTCTACTTTAAACAAAATCCTTTTTTTTGAGGCGCTGTACCTGAAATCGACCAATAGTTTTTCTTTCACAAATTCCAAATTGATAAACGGTCTGTCATGAAGAATGACAAAAAATTTAGCGTTGGTCATGGCTTCATCATTCAGGACAAGCTGTTGATCCCTTTTGTAAGCATCAATTGACTCTTTTGATTTGTGCAATGTACTAAAACCCCAGAAAATACCCAGAGCTAAGAGTACAAACAGAAACACGCTCATAACTTTTTTTTTCATTGTGGTTTACTTCAGTTCATTGGGATTAAGACAGAGTAACTCTGGAATGACAAAAAGACCGTCTTTTCGAATCAAAACATGATCAAAGTAGATTTCCCCACCACCATAAGAAGGCGTTTGGATACACACTAAATCCCAGTGCACTGAGGATTTGTTGCCATTATCTGCATCTTCATACGCTTGACCTGGCGTAAAATGAAAACTCCCCATAATTTTCTCATCAAACAAGGTATCTTTCATAGGTTCAAGAATATAGGGGTTGACGCCAATAGCAAATTCGCCAACATAACGCGCCCCTTCATCTGTATCAAATACTGCATTGATGCGCACTGTTTCATTGGCTGCCGCTTCGCTGATCTTGCCGTCTTTAAAGGTCAATTGAATGTTCTCATAGGTGACCCCTTCGTAGACAGCTGGGCAATTGTAGGCCAGTGTGCCATTGACCGAATCCTTGACTGGCGCTGTGAACACTTCTCCGTCAGGAATATTGTATTTCCCATCACATTTAATGGCAGGAATATCTTTTATTGAAAAAGTCAGTTCAGTTCCGGGGCCGACAATGCGCACTTGATCTGTTTTCAGCATTATTTCAACCAAGGCATCCATGGCAAGAGACATTTTGCTATAATCCATACTACACACATCAAAATAAAAATCTTCAAAAGCATCTGTACTTGTATTTGAAAGTTGGGCCATAGACTCGTTTGGATAGCGCATGACGCACCATTTTGTGTGATTGATCCGTTGGTCAAGCACTTGTTTAGAATAATGCTTTTGATAGATTTTCATTTGTTCTGAAGGCACATCCGCTGTTTCCGTGACGTTATCCGCGCAGCGAATGCCAATATAAGCCTGCATCCCTTTCATTTGTGCAAGTTCTATGCTGCCTAGGAAGTCCATTTGACCTTCCCCTGCACCCAACATGAGTTCCCTTTCAATCTGCGGGTCTTTTAAAATCACATGAGGGAACCCGCCTGCTGCGTAAGCCTCTTTGATCAGCGCTTTGACAAGGGGTTTGCCAGCATTGCCACTCATATAAATCAAAACGTTTTCACCCTTTTGCAAGGATACCGAGTACTGAATAAGATTTTTAGCGAGTGTCATAATGCGTGAGTCCATTTTTTTCTCCTTTTCTATCTTAGAAATTCTTGCAATACCTGAGCCAACAGTCGTATTCCTACGCTTATTTCTCGAATATCTATAGCCGATACAGATATTCTAAAGGTGTTGGTAACGAGGCGCGTTGGATAAAATACATCCCCTGACGAAATCAAGATGCCTTTAGATTTTGCCAACATAAAAAGTGTTCTGGCGCTTTTCCCTTCGGGAAGTTCAAACCATAAATTTGCACCCCCTTCAGGGTAAGCACAAAAAATATTTTTAGGGAAATAGGCTTGTACGGCCTCTTTCACCAGCATATAACGCTGTCTGTAGGACTCTACTACTTTGAGCGTATGAGAATCAAGGAGCCCCTTTCTCAAATACAGATCAAAACTCCTCTGAATTAAACCCGAAGTGGAAATATCCGTTTGATGTTTGACCACCAGCATGCGCTCTCTCAAATGTTCAGGGACGATCATGAACCCAAGCCTAAGTCCAGGCAGCACCACTTTTGAGAAACTTTTGATATAAACAAGAGGTGCACCCGGATCAAGACTTTTGAGTGTTGGGAGTTTTTCGGCACCGTAATTCAACTCACTGGCATAGTCATCTTCAATAATGATGAATCCGTACTTGCGAGAAAGCTCCAAAATCATTCGTTTATCTGCTAATGTATATGAAAAACCCGTTGGATTCTGTAAATTAGTCATGGTAAAAAAAAGCTTCGGTTTATGATTGATAATGAGTTCTTTAAATTTAGTCATATTGACTTTGCCATGGACAATAGGAAGTTCAATGATCTTTACACCTTTACTTTTGAGGAGTGCCAATGCGCCTGTATAGGTTGGCGCTTCGACAAGGACAGTATCCTGATGGGTCAACAAAGCTTTAGTCACTATATCAAGTCCTTGTTGAGCTCCTGAAATAATCTGGATATCCTCACTGCTACACTGTATATCTCCTTGTGCACACCAAGTGGCCAGTGATTCTCTCAGAGGTTCATATCCCTGTGCGTCTTCATAGCTAAAGGCCTTTGTGCCATCACGATCAAGCACCTCATTGATGAGGGCCTTAAAATCCTCAACAGGAAAGTAAGCATCACTGGGTGTCCCACTGGCAAAATTAATGCGGAGGGCATCTTCTTTGCCCACCGATTTGTAGAGGGGTTCATTGTATTCTTCACTGAATAACCGAATCAATGACTCTTCGTTTTCATTCTCCGTATAGACGTATGTTCCACTGCCTATTTTTTTGATAACAAGACCTTCAATTTCGAGCTCACGATAGGCGTGAACCACTGTAGAAAGGTTAATATTTAATAATCCCGCCAATTCACGAATAGGCGGGAGCTTGTCATTTGAAACCAAATGGCCTGAAACAATGGCCTGTTTAATTGCTCTGTACACTTGAAGGTACAAATGCTCTTTGGTTTCTCTATTGAGTTTAATCCAATCAAAATTTTGCATAGTGCCTCTTTGAGGAAACTTTTTTAAAATAACCCAGAGTGCCGTTATCGAAGAAATCACACACCACACC
>JBBRGL010000074.1:0-10147 GCA_038240675.1 Peptostreptococcales bacterium | reverse complement strand
TGAGCAAGCTCTCTAATCCATTTAATCGCGCTCGACTTGCATGTGTTAGGCACGCCGCCAGCGTTCATCCTGAGCCAGGATCAAACTCTTAATTAATTAAGCTGGCTTGTTACTGTCTATGTCTTCGACTTACGTCTTGGTGACATAGGACCTTTTCTTTTGCCTTGTCTGTGAATTCTCTTCCGAGAATTCATGATTACTCTGTTTAGTTTTCAAGGTTCAAGTTTTGCTTTTTAGCCGCCGTGTCTCTTAGCGACTCCCTTATAGTATCATTCAGCAATTATAAAGTCAACCGCTTTTTCAAGTTTTCACTGATTTATTTTACGCTTCCTTTATATATAGGCGTTTATCATTTTCGTCTATCTTTGTTTTGTGAAAATGTTTATCCAAGTTCAACCAAAACACAGTAACCATATATAACCTTCAAACCAAGATCGTTTGCACGTTGTATGACATCATCATTGTATGATCCTGGTTGAAACCAGACCACTTCAATACCCATATCTGAGATAGTTTCAAGCACTTTTAAGCATTTTTCCGGAGATATTACCATGTTGACAACTTGAATGCCTTGGGTCTCAGCGATATTTGCTACCGTAACAACTCCATCAATCTCTGAATGAAAGGGATTGACCGGGGTTACATCATAACCTTTCTCAACCAATCGGTTGAAAATTTTATAACCAAATTTATTGTGTGACTGTGTGGCTCCCACGACTGCCCAATGGGTTTTGTTCAGTGCCTCTTGCACAAATTTGCGCATTGCTTATTTCCTCCCTTTTCTTTTGTTTTCATACATAAAGTTTTCCGCTCTCTGAGAGTTTCTTTATGAGCAATTCAGAAAATCGGACTGACTCCACACAAACTTTTTTTACACATTAGACCCCAAAAAGGATTGATCAATCCCTTTTATACAGGTGAAAATGACCATTTTCTTTGATGCCATTCGTCTGACCTTTTAATTCACAGTGAATTTGACCATTCGTTTTTTCTAAAAGTGCCAATTTGAAAGTTTGCCAATTATCAGATGCGCAAGCGATTTCAATCGTAACCTCTTCTTCATAGAGGTGTTTTAAGGATACAACTTCGGATTGTTCTAAAAATTTTGATAAAGTGGGCAACCACCCATAGTCTACTTTAATTTGACCCAGGTCAAATAAAGACACTTGTACTGCACTACTTATTGCAAGGACACTTTTGGCAGACGCTGTATATGCGCGAACTAATCCTCCGGTACCTAGCTTTATACCCCCAAAATAACGCGTTATAACAATGCAAATATCCGTAAGACCTTCTTTTTTTATCAGTTCAAACACGGGCATGCCGGCGGTGCCTGCGGGCTCGCCATCATCGCTAAATTTTTGAAATTGACCTTCATCGCCAATTCTGTAAACAGGTACATTATGCGCGGCGTTATAATTTTTTTTTTTGATGGACTCTATAAAGCTTTGCGCTTCTAGCTCTGATCTCACATTTTTTAAATGGGCTATGAAACGTGATTTTTCAACCACTAGTTCATCCTGTGCGGATTCTAAAATCACTTTAAAGTGCATGGTCATCCTCTGAGTGGGTAAAGTGGTAAAACCTATTTTGGTCTATTGTGTTAAGTTCCACGCGCAGTCTTGTCCCTTTTTCTTCGTGTGCAATTTCAATGACTTTGCCTACATTGCAAATACGCGACAGCACATCTCCTTTATCATAAGGAATAAACAAACTCACAATCTTATGGGTTGAAAATAGTGTCTTTTGTATGATAGCTATGAGATGATCCATCCCAATGTTTTTTGTAAAAGCAGTATAGATGGCGTTTTCGTCATTGGGAATGATCGGCATTTTAGACAGCTTGTCCACTTTGTTGTAACAGTATATAACGGGTTTGTTCATCACACCCAATTCATCAAGGACATTGTTTGTGACGTCTATTTGCATTGCAAAATTTTCGTTGGCACTGTCAATAATATGAATAAGTAAATCCGCTTCAGTAACTTCTTCCAAAGTCGCTTTGAAGGCTTGAACAAGTGCATGGGGCAATTTGCTGACAAATCCGACAGTATCGATTAGAATCATGCGTTGATGTTCATCTAAGTCAATTCTTCTGTGATTTGTATCTAAGGTGGCGAAAAGCATGTCTTTTTCGAAGACTTTCTTGTCATCGCCAACCGCTTCAAAGCGGTCGATAAAGGTGTTCATGAGGGTTGACTTTCCAGCATTTGTATACCCAACTATTGCAACAACCGGGATTTCACCCTTTTGTCGTTTTGAACGTTGTACATCTCTTGTTTTTTTCTCTTCGTTTAAACGCGCAGATAATTCAACGACCCTATCGTTGATTCGGCGTCTATCCATTTCAAGTTTTTGTTCACCAGGTCCTCTTGTGCCAATACCTGCGCCTGTTTTAGACATGGAAATCCCAAGTCCTTTCAACCTTGGCAGTGCGTATTTTAATTGAGCCAGTTCAACCTGGAGTTTTGCTGTACTACTCTGAGCTCTAATTGCAAAAATATCCAATATGAGCGCAGTGCGGTCAATGACTTTATAGCCTACGACTTCTTCGATATTCCGAATCTGAGAACCGGATAATTCGTCATTGAAAACCACTAAATTGGCCCCTTGTGCATCACAGGCCTCTTTGATTTCTTCAACTTTTCCTTTGCCTATATAGAAAGCAGCATCTATAGTATTCTTGTTCTGAATGAGGACCTGCATAACCTCTGCACCTGCAGCTTTAACAAGCTCTACTAGCTCATTCATTGAATCTTCAATGGGAAGCTCTGTTCTTTGTCCTTTATTCAATCCGATCAATATGGCCTTTTGCTGAATTTCAATTATAGGCTCATTGTTCTCAGTAAATTGCATACTGCCACCGCCCTTTCAAATCTTGTATTTTCAATACCTTCACGTCTATTATATTACAAATCTATGTTATTGGTAAGTGACAAATTAACATTGGTCGTCTTTTATGATATAATTCATATGATATTTTGCTAGATGGAGGTCCAAATGGATTCGAATAAAACTAAGGAAACATCTCAAACAAGTGACAATTCAAACCAACCTAGAAAGCGAAAACGCAAAAGGAAAAAACGCTCATGGGTTTTTTTAAAGTATCTGTTTTTATTTATAGTTGTTTCAGGCCTTGTAGTTGCAGGCGCTGCCTATAAGTACATTAAAGGGGTCATTGATACAACACCTCAGATTAAAGAATATGATATCACAATGCTCCTCGATGAAAATTCATTTATCTATGACAATGCTGGTAATTTGCTTGAGAAAGTCCAACTTGATGGCGTTCGAACCATCGTTCGTTTTCAAGATATCGATCCTGATATAAAAAACGCCTTTATCGCTGTTGAAGACAAAACTTTTTACACGCATCACGGATTTAACTTCGTCAGAATGGTTGGAGCTGGGGTTGATACTTTGACCAAAGGCAAACGATTTGGTGGCACTTCAACAATAACACAGCAATATGCGCGCAATATGTACCTGCCTGATGTGAAAAGCGACCGGAGTATCGATCGAAAAATCAAAGAGGCCTACTACACCCTTGATATTGAGAAAAAATTGGACAAGGATCAAATTCTAACAGCTTATCTCAACACCATCGATTTAGGGAGCCGAGCAAATGGTATTCAAGCCGCATGTCAACGTTATTTTTCAAAAGACTCTAAAGATGTCGATTATATTGAGGCCGCAATTTTAGCGGGTATTCCGAAAGCAACATCTACTTACTCCCCTTTTAAAAACAAAAGCAATGATCAACTTCAAAGCACCGACATTATTTTGGGAGAAGAATTAGAAGGTCATACAATCGTCTTTAATGAATCTGCACTGGATAGGTATCGTCTCGTCATTCGTTTAATGCACGATAATGGCTATATTAGTGATGATGAATATGAAATTGGAAAAAACTTTGATATCGTTAAAAAATTCAAACCTGGAAAATTTGCCAATCAAGATATCTCTTCTTATTTTATTGACATCGTCAAAGAAGACGTTTTAGAAGCTTTGATGGCTGAGAAAAACATTTCAAAGGAACAGGCACAGACGCTCCTCTACGGTGGTGGCTACAAGATTTACTCCACTTTAGATTTAGGCATACAGAAAATTCTGGAAAGAGCCTACAATGTCAATGAGTTCTCAGATACGTTCGATGGTGCATTAAAAGCTGCCGTTATACAGTTTCAGAAAAAATATGACCTTGGTAAGGACGGCGTTGTCGGGCCTGGAACCCTTGCGAAGCTCGCTGAACTGGGCTATTTAAAAATTGAAGAAATGACACAAAAAAAATACAGCTCAGGGATGCAGCATCCTGAAATCATTCGATTGAAAGAATCTCTTGAAAAAGATGGTCTGCTTTTCAAAACGAATGATAGTATGCCTAGTATTGACGCTTACCGCGATTCACGGAAAAATATTTTGCAAATCGAAACCGATGAGACAAAATCCATGGTCGGCGCACAAATAGCGCTGAACCGTTATGATGCACTCATCAACGATAAAGATCAACTTATCATACATTCTGATGGCTATACCTACGATCCTCAAGGCAACTTAATCTTAACTGCCAACAAACAGTTTAGCTTTTTTAGAAGTTATAAAACGGATGAAGCTACAAAACAGCGTGTTGAACTCGGTGTTGATATCATCATCAAAGATGCCTACAAAACCGATGATGCCCTTGTAAAAGTCATTAGGAAGGGCAACAGTTTGTATTCGGATCAAGTCAACATCAAAGAGATGTATATTTACAAGGGTAAATCTATACAAATTCCCTATGAGTATAAAAGCTTAGATGATAAGCGCAACCTTGTTATTTCACATGAGTTTTTAGCTGCTAATCCTGACTTTTTTGCAATGGATGCAGAAAAAAAACTTTTGGTCAATCCTGATCATTACTCAATGTCCAAAACTGGCATTATTCAACCTCAGTCTGCCATGGTCATTATCGATTATCGAACAGGTGAATTGAAAGCCATTATGGGAGGTCGCAATGTCACAGGTCAGAAAATCTTCAACCGTGCTGACAACCCAAGACCTCCAGGGTCGTCCATTAAACCAATAGGTGCTTACTTACCTGCAATCGATAATAATTTGACCGCTGCGACAGTGTTTGATGACTCACCTCGATACAATGCCGACGGTTTGAGATGGCCTTTGAATTGGTATGAACATCAAGATTTTAAGTATTGGGGCTTGATGACCATACGTGAAGCTATCGAATGGTCAAATAACGTCATCGCTGTTAAGGTAGTGGAGCAAATAGGCGTTGAGAAATGCATCAGCTATCTTAAAAAACTTGGCATTACAACGCTTGTTGAAACTGGTCCTACAAATGATGTGAATTTAGCCTCTATTGCACTGGGCGGCATGTCAAAAGGTCTTAAGCCCCTTGAAATTACAGCTGCTTACGGTGCAATTGCCAATAAGGGTGTCCTCACAGAAACTATTTCTTTTACCAAAATAACGGATAAAGATGGCAATATCATTATCGAAAAAAAACCGTTTAAAAATAAAGTTGTCGACGAAAAAGTGGCTTTTATTGTTCAGAACATGATGCAGACAGGAGCGACTAGGGGTTTGTCAAACTCTGCTGCTATTCGAAAAGGCAACGTCGGAATTCCCATTTCCGGAAAAACAGGTACCACCTCCAACAAGTTAGATGCTTGGTTTGTTGGGTATACGCCTTATTATGTAACGGGTGTTTGGATTGGGAACGATGTCCAAATCCCCTTGTCAGATGGCAGTAAAATAGCTGCTCTATTCTGGAAAAAAGTGATGACTGAATTGCACAAAGACCTAGCCGACAAAAAATTTGATATCCCTGATGGCATCCTTTCTATAGCCGTTGATTCAAAATCAGGAAAATTGCCATCGGATTTGAGTGCTCATGACCCACGCGGAAGCACTGTCATTAATGAATACTTTATTCAAGGCACTCAGCCGACTGAAATTGACGATGTACATGTCAGTGCTACAATATGTAAAGACAGCGGCAAAATTGCGAACCCAGAGTTTTGTCCCATTGCCAGCATGGAAACTAGGGTATTTATTAAACGTCCTGTACCATTCAACCCCAATGTGAATAAAGGAAAAGGCGGAGGTTCATTCAGAATCAGAGATGACCGCTACGACTTACCCTTCTCTTATGAATACACAGATAGCGCAGGAACCCTTATTCAAGTTTCCGACCTTTGTACGCTCCACACAGCGCTTACTGTTGTTCCTGTTATACCAGGAAACACGTCTGTCATTGAACTTTTCAATTCTGTTCAACTGTCTCAAACGGCTGACCAGACATTCATGTTGATGCAGGATGCTTACATTGAAACCAATGACGGGGTTATGCACCTTGCATCTGCAGGTACGATCATTGATATGATCGGCAACATAACGCTTCTCGATGGCACAATTATATACGGTGTCAGCGTTATAAGCGTCCAACCTGTTCCAACTCAAAATTAGTTGCACTCAATAAAAAGCCAGCAGATTTTTATCTGCTGGCTTTTTATGATTTGATTTGAGAGATGTATTCGGTGACGCGTTCTAAATACTCGTAATTGTTATCCGCCAATATTTGATAATACTTTTCCATTTGTGTCGTATTGTCTTGGTCAAAATTGATATAAACTAAAAGTTCAGCACTATAGATGTTTTCAGGCATTTTTTCGTAAGCAATGAGGGCGTTTTTTTCAGCTTCGCTCAAATTGCCACTGTAATAAAGGAATTCTGAATAGAAGACGTATGCTTCGCCTCTTTCGTCATCCATTCTGAATGCTTCATCAAAATAGTGTTCAGCAGACTTATTGTCATCCACGAGGAAATACGTCTGCGCTAAATAAACAGTTGCCACATAGTCATACTTTTCTTCAAGTGCTTTGTGAAAATTGATAATCGCGTCATCATACATTTCTTTAGAGTAGTAACTATCTGCTAAATAGAAATAGACATCAAAAAGTGTATCCCCTTTAAGATCTCTTTCTAGTGCCTCTGAAAAAATAGTGACTGCTCCATCAAAATTTCCATTTTCATATTCTTTGATGCCAGTCTGTACGATGAGCGCATTGTCAATTTCGGGTCGTTTTACTGCATCGGGTTGGATGTCATCAAAACTATTGACTTCAGAATGAGTTTGAATCTCCTTTTTTTTTTCCTGGGTCCTCAGGTTCGACAGCATAAGGCCACTGACTAAGGATACAAGGACTATCATCACGGTGCCTATTTTGATGACAGTGTTATTTGAAGCGCTGTTCTTTGATCCCAGCTGAGCACCGCAAACGTTACATACAAAACCGTTTGAAGCCGTAGCACTTCCGCATACCGGACATTTTTTCATGCCACCCTCCTATAAATCAAAAATCTCCATTTGCTCAAGCGCTTCTCCAATAAGACGTGCAGAATCCAGCAAACCTTGAGACTTTTCAATAGATGCCAATTTAGGTTTTGTCACTACCCGATCTGGCAAAAATACTGTGCAACAATCCTCGTAAGGTAAAATCGATGTTTCAAATGAATCAATTCGTATGGCAATATCGATAATATCTGTTTTATCAAATGCAATGAGAGGTCGCATGACTGGCATTTTAACTGCGGAATTCGTCACTGTGAGGCCTTCTATTGTCTGCGAGGCAACTTGTCCTAAACTTTCACCCGTAACGAGGGTTTTAGCACCAATTTGGAGTGCAACACGTTCTGCTATTTGCATCATAAAACGTCTTGAAATAATGGTCATTTCCTCACTTGGGCACTTTTCGGCAATTTCTTTTTGAATAGCCAAGAGATTGATAGAGTATATTTTAAGACTTCCCGTATACTTTTTAAGGATACGTCCCAATGAAACAACTTTATCCAAAGCGCGTTCAGAGGTATAAGGATAGCTATGAAAGTGAACACCCGTCAAAGTAAGGCCTCTTTTAGCAATCATATAGCCCGCTACAGGACTGTCTATCCCACCCGATAATAGAAGGACGCCACTTCCAGCTGTACCATAGGGCATTCCGCCTTGGCCTTTGATGGTATCCATAAAAATATAGGCGTATTCTCTAATTTCAACTGTCAAAACCAGTTGGGGTTTGTGTACATCCACTTTTAAATGTGGAAAAGCCTCCAACAGTTTTCCGCCTACTTCTCTAGAAATCTCAGGAGATTTGACGGGAAACCCTTTGTTGGCACGTTTCGTATCCACTTTAAAAGAGATAGGTGTTTGGCTTAAGGTGTATGGTCTCAGCACATCTGTCGCTGTTTGAATGATATCTTCCATATTTGCATTGGTAATGACTGCTTTTGAAAATGAAACCACACCAAATGCCTTTTCAAGGACCTTTTGAATAGATTCCTCAACAGTCTCTAGGCAATAAACAAAAATGCGTCCATGTTCCTTTTCAACTTTGTATCCACTGACTTCACCTGCACGAAGTGCATTCTTTATGTTGCTCACGAGTACATTTTCGAATGCGTGTCGATTCAGTCCCTTCAATGCAATTTCACCATAACGCACTAAGAATAATCGGTTCATTTTCGCCTCCAATTGATAAATTTTCGATGTTCATTCACGGTGTCCAAAATTTGCTGAAGTACATCAACAAAAGCATTCATTGTTTCTTCTCCGCTAAAGCTTATTCGAATAACGCCCTCTCTGTATTCCTTTGGAATCTTCATACTTGTGGTCACGTGCGATATTGCGCCTTCTTTATTGGATGAACAGGCTGAACCTGAGGAAACATAAATCCCTTTTTTTTCGAGTTCATGAACCAACACCTCACTTTTGACGTTTCTAAAAGCAATACTCACAATTGCATCGCTGTGAAAGTCATCTAAAGGGCTGAGAACAATCACCTCTTTAAAATATTCTGTGACAAAATCAATGCAGGTTGATTTCAGTAATGCTAATTGCACTAAAATACGCTCTCGCTTGTTTTGAAAATCTATCAATGCTTCAGAAAATCCTAATATCCCAGGCACATTTTCAGTACCACTTCTCAAATTACCCTCTTGTCTCCCACCGTAAACCATGGGATGCAATTTATAGGGCGTCTTGAGATAGAGGGCTCCAACACCTTTTGGGCCATGAAGCTTATGGGCACTAAAAGACGCAGCATCTACGTTCAAGCGTTCCAGTGAAAACTCAATTTTTCCCAATGCTTGAACTGCATCCGTATGAAAAAAAATATCATCCGAATAAGACTTTGCTGCCGCACAGAGTTCTGATATAGGTTGAATACTCCCTACTTCGTTATTCACCATCATAATCGACACAAGAAAAGTCTCTGGTGTCAACGCGGCAATTAAATCTATACAGCTGACTTTCCCAGCTTGATTACATGGCAGGTAGGTGACTTTAAAGCCTTTATTCTCATAGGACTTGAAAACTTCTAAAACCGATGGATGTTCAATCTGAGTTGTTATCATATGTCGCTTATTGGATTGAGCATGGGTCACTATACTCTGAAGGACCATGTTTGAACTCTCAGTAGCTCCAGATGTAAAAACAATATTTTTGGGTTCTGTTTTCAAGAAATGTGCTATGTTATGACGTGCATGATGAATTTCTCGCTCAACCATAAGACCAAAGGCATGGATAGATGAAGGGTTCCCATAGTGTAGATCCATAGAATGAATCATAGCATCGATGGCTTTCTTTGAGACCCTTGTTGTCGCTGCATTGTCAAGATACATAACGCCTCCTTGCGAAGCTTTAACATCAAATTTATCACCCTATTAGATGGCGTTTCATAAGTGATTTGTAAAAAATAGCTTCAATTATAGTATATCACGCTGTATAATCATTTTAGTACTTAAGATGGAGGTTATCCAATGAATTTACCTAAGGTAGCAATCGTTTTTACCGGAGGCACTATATCAATGAAGGTTGATCCACGATTAGCCGCTGCTATTCCCGCTTTATCCAATCAGGAAATCATGTCTATGGTCACGAATATTGATAAAATTGCCGATATAGAGATGGTTGATTTCTCGAGGCTTCCTGGCCCACATATGACGCCTGATCGCATTTGGGAATTAACACAAACCATTAAAGCCCTGGTTTTAAGAGAGGATGTAAAGGGTGTCGTCGTGACACATGGCACAGATTCTCTTGAAGAAACAGCTTATTTCATTGATTTAAACATATTGACCGAAAAACCGATCA